>JAHBAN010000246.1 GCA_018500075.1 Flavobacteriia bacterium
CGAGCCAGCTGATCGGGGTGATCTCGGCGATTGTGCTGGCCTATCTGTTGCATTCGGTTTGGGCCTTGATCCTGTCGGGCATCATCAGCGCGCTGGCCGAGCTGTTGATCTTTGAGCTGGCCTTGCCGGGCCAGCGCAACAGGTTCCGCTGGGAGCGCGCCGCGAGCAACGAGCTGATCAGCTTTGGCAAATGGATCTTCCTGTCAACGGTGGCAGGGTTTGTGATCACGCAGGCGGGCAAGCTGATGCTTGGCAAATACCTGCCGCTGGATCAATTCGGGGTCTATAATATCGGTTATTTTCTGGCCTCCTTTCCGCTGCTTCTGGGCATGGTTCTGGTCAACCGGATGTTGATTCCGATCTATCGGGAATGGCCGCCCAAGGACAATGCGGCCAATTTTGCTTACCTGCGCAAAATGCGCCTGATGGTCTCGCTGGCGCTGCTCTCTCTTGTGGCGGTCTTTGGTCTTGGCGGGGTCTGGATCGTCGATCTGCTCTATGATCCACGCTATGCTGCGGCGGGCGCGATCACGGTCTTGGTTGCGCTGATGCAAATCCCCGCGCTGATCGCGCTCACCTATGATCAGGCGGCGCTTGCGACGGGCGACAGCAAACGCTTCTTTGTGCTTGCGGGCGCAAAAGCGGGTCTGATGGTGCTCTGCCTTTATGGGGGGCTTGTGCTCGACGGGCTGTCAGGGGCGATCATCGGGCAGGGCGTGGCGATGCTGCTGGCCTATCCTGTTGTGGTCTGGCTCTCCAAACACACCGGCGCATGGGATGCGCTGCACGATGGCGTGCTTGCGCTGCTTGGGCTGGGGCTGGCGGGGCTTTGCTATGCGCTCAACCGCGAGGCGCTCGAGGCTTTGATCGCGGTTGGCCAGTGATTGGCCAGTGACTGGACGGTGACCGGACGGTGACTGGACTGCGATTGGGCTGCGATTGGGCTGCGATTGGAAACACTATGTTTTTCAGCGCAAAAAGCCGCTAAACTGGGCTGTGTGCAAGGCGGTCGCCCAAATTTGACCGCATTTTTATGTGATACATCAAAGGCGCGCCAAGGCCTTGGGGATAACGTTTTATGTCTCATACGAGTGTTACGCCTTTTGCAGGCGAAAATGATATTGCCATCATCGGGATGGCGGCCCATGTCCCGGGGGCCTCAAATCTTGAGACATTCTGGGCCAATCTGCACGACGGTCTGTGCTCGATCCGCAAGCTCTCGGAGGAGGAGCTTGCCAAAGCCGGGGTGCCCGAGGCGCTGCGGCGTCAGCCCGATTATGTGCCCTTTGCGGCCGCGCTCGACAGGTTTGAGCATTTTGACGGCGAGTTTTTTGGCTTTTCCCCCAAGGAAAGCGCAATCCTTGATCCGCAACACCGCCAGTTTCTCGAGGTTGTCTGGGAGGCCTTCGAAAGTGCAGGCCACCCGCCTGAAACGGTCACAGGCCCGATCGGGGTCTTTGCGGGCTGTGGCATGGGCAGCTATTTTTATCACAACATCTGTTCCAACCCCGATCTTGTGGAGGATGTGGGCGCGTTCCTTCTGCGCCACACAGGCAACGACAAGGATTTTCTTGCCACCCGCGCCAGCCATGTGTTTGACCTGACGGGGCCAAGCCTCAGCTTGCAGACCGCCTGTTCGACATCGCTTGTTGCCACGCATTATGCGGCCCAGTCCCTGCTCACGGGGGAATGTGATCTGGCCCTCGCCGGCGGTGTCACGCTCGAGCTGCCACAGGGCCGGGGCTATCTCTACAAAGAGGGCGAGATTCTCTCTCCCGACGGCCAATGCCACGCCTTTGACCACCGCGCCAAAGGCACGGTTTTTGGCTCGGGCGCAGGGGTGGTTGTGCTTAAGCGCATGGCAGATGCCCTGCGCGACAATGATCATATCTGGGCGGTCATCAAAGGCAGCGCGGTCAACAACGACGGCGCCGCCAAGGCCGGCTATCTGGCCCCCTCGGTGGATGGGCAGGCCGCCGCGATCAGGGAAGCCCAGGCCATCGCCGGGGTGACCGCCGACACCGTCGATTATGTCGAATGTCACGGCACAGGAACCTATCTGGGCGACCCGATCGAAGTTGCGGCGCTCACAGAAGCCTTTCGCAAAACCACCGATGAGGAGGGGTTTTGCCGCATTGGCTCGGTCAAAACAAACATCGGCCATCTGGACACAGCCGCAGGCGTGGCGAGCCTGATCAAAACGGCTCTGGCGCTCAAAGAGGCCGAGATGCCGCCTTCGCTGGGCTTTGAGACGGCCAATCCGACGATTGATTTTGAGCACTCCCCCTTTGTGGTCAATGACCGGCTGTGTCGCTGGCCAAGACGCAATGGCCCGCGGCGGGCCGGGGTCAACTCGCTGGGCGTCGGCGGAACCAACGCCCATGTCGTGCTGGAGGAGGCCCCCCTGCGGGCTGCGGGCGAGGCGAGCGCATGGCCCGCCCAGATCCTCTGTGTCTCTGCGCGCTCCAAAGGCGCGCTGGAGGACAACACCGCCGCTCTGGCAGATTATATCCGCGCCCATCCCGAGCAAGAGCTTGCCGATGTGGCCTTTACCCTCAAGGAGGGTCGCCGCGCCTTTGAGCGCCGCCGGGTGATTGTCGCCGAAAGCCATGCCGAGGCGGCCCGGCTCTGGCAGGACAACGACCCGCAGCGCTGTTTCACCCACCAAGCCATGCACAAGCCCCAGACCGTGTTCATGTTTCCGGGCGGCGGCGCGCAATACACCGGCATGGCGCGGGATCTATACGAAACCGAGCCGGTCTTTGCAGACTGGATGGACCGGGGGCTTGAGCTTCTCACGCCACGGCTCGATTATGATCTGCGCGCGCTCTGGCTGCCCGATCCACAGGCGCGCGCCGCCGCAGAAGAACGGCTGAAAAAGCCTTCGGTGCAGCTCCCGCTGGTGATGATCATCGAATACGCCCTCGCCAAACTCTGGCAAAGCTGGGGGGTCATGCCCGATGTGCTGGTGGGGCATTCGATGGGCGAAAACACGGCTGCCTGTCTTGCCGGTGTGATGAGCTTTGAGGATTGTGTCGGGCTTGTGCACCTGCGCGGACGGCTGTTTGACACTGTCCCTGCGGGGGGGATGCTCTCGGTCTCCTTGTCGGCCGAGGCGCTCAAGCCCTATCTGGGCGCGCGGCTCGATCTGGCCTCGGTCAACGGGCCGATGCTTTCAGTCGCCTCCGGCCCCGAAACGGCGCTGGCAGATCTGCAAGCGCGGCTGGACGCGGATGATATCGAATACCAGCGCATCGCAATCGACATTGCCGCCCATTCGCGGATGCTTGAGCCGGTGTTGCAAAGCTTTGGCGACTATCTCGGCTCGATCCCGCTGCACGCGCCCCAGATCCCGATTGTCTCCAACCACACAGGCGTTTTACTGAGTGATGATCAGGCCAAAGACCCGCAGTATTGGGTCCGGCATTTGCGCGGTGCGGTGCTCTTTGGGGCCTGTATCGACACGCTCGCAGCCCGCGAGGAGCGCATTTATATCGAGATGGGTCCGGGGCGCGCCCTCTCCGCACTGGCCCAGCAAAACCCCAAAATCCGCCGCGACCAAGTCATCTCCGCGCTGCGCCACCCCGAAGACGATATCGCCGATGACACATGGTTTCTCGCCCAATTGGGCCGCATCTGGGCCATGGGCGGCACTTTTGACTGGAGCCAAATCTGGGGCGCGGCCCGCCGCCTGCGCCTGCCTTTGCCGGGCTATCAGTTTCAGCGCAAACCCTATTTTATCGCCCCGCTCAAAGCGGATGGCGACGCCGGCGCGCCCCATCTGTCGCGCTTGGCTCCGCTCTCTGACTGGGGCTTTGTGCCGGCATGGAAGCCCACAGAAGCCGATTGCAACATAGATGTGACAAGCGATCTGGCGCAGGCGCCCGAAAGCTGGCTTGTGTTTCTGGACGAGGCGGGGCTTGGGGCGGCCCTGACCGACAAGCTCCGCGCCGCGGGCCATGTCGTCACCTGCGTGCGCGCCGGTGACGCCTTTGGCCGCGCTGAAGCCGGCGGCTATATCCTGTCGCCCGAACGCGGGCGCGACGGCTATGCCAGGCTGGTTGCAGACCTCGCCCTGCAAGGCATCCAGCCGGGGCGCATCGCGCATTTCTGGCTCGTCACGGCGGGCGGAAGGCACCGTGCCGGCCCCAGGTTTTTTTATCCCACGCCAGAGCAGGGGGTTTTTTCGCTGTTCTTTCTTGTCCCAGGCATGGCCC
>JAHBAN010000161.1 GCA_018500075.1 Flavobacteriia bacterium
AGGTGTATTCCTCGGGTGGTTTTGGCATTGCCCCGTAATCGGACATGAGTGCTGGCCCCCTTTGGGCTGGCGAACTGAGCCGGGGGGTAACCCCCAAAATTGGAGTGAAACTGTGGATAGAGCCCAGAAAGAGAAAGTGGTCGAGGAACTCGGCCAGATCTTTGAAAGCTCTGGCGTTGTTGTGGTTGCACACTACGCTGGCCTTACAGTTGCTGAGATGCAGGATCTACGTGCGCGCGCAAGCGAAGCAGGTGGGGCCGTACGCGTCGCCAAGAACAGGCTCGCCAAAATTGCCCTAGAAGGAAAACCTATCGCTGAGATGGGGAACCTCCTGACAGGCATGACCGTTCTGACCTATTCCGAGGATCCTGTGGCTGCGGCCAAGGTTGCCGAAGAATTTGCCAAGGGTAACGACAAGTTCGAAATCCTCGGCGGTGCGATGAGCGGTGATATTCTGGACCGTGCTGGTGTTACAGCTGTGTCGAAACTGCCTTCACGTGACGAGCTTCTGGCTACGATCGCGGGCATGATCGGTGCACCTGCAAGCAACATCGCCGGTGCAATTGGCGCACCTGCTTCAAATATCGCTTCCATCCTTTCGACTATCGAAGAGAAGGCGGCGTAAGCAACCTATCGGCTGGCGTGGGGCAAGACCTCATCGTTGGAACACAAATTTAGAAACGGAAAGCAAGTAAAATGGCTGATCTGAAAAAACTCGCGGAAGAAATCGTCGCATTGACGCTTTTGGAAGCACAAGAACTGAAAACGATCCTTAAAGACGAATACGGCATCGAGCCTGCAGCCGGTGGCGCAGTCATGATGGCCGGCCCTGCCGATGCTGGCGGTGCAGCTGCTGAAGAGCAAACAGAATTCAACGTAATTCTCGTTTCTGCAGGCGCTTCAAAGATCAACGTGATCAAAGAAGTTCGCGGCATCACAGGCCTCGGTCTGAAAGAAGCCAAAGACCTCGTCGAAGCCGGTGGCAAAGCCATCAAAGAAGGCGTCGACAAAGCCGAAGCAGAAGACATCAAAGCCAAGCTCGAGGCAGCTGGCGCGGAAGTCGAACTCAAGTAAGCGGTGCGCGCAGAGCGCACACCCTACGGGTGACTGTAGGGTGTGCATTTATGCGCACCTTCAGGCTGGGCGGGGAGAAATCCGTGCCCAGCCGAACCTGTCTTAGCAAGGGCCTCATTAGGAGGCGTTTTCTTAGGCGCGGTTCATAGTCGGGAGGCTCCAATGGGAATGGAGCCGGGAATTGACTGAAGCGTGTCGTCTCGTATGGAGGCAAGGCCGGGACCCGACGGTGCTTGCATTCGGTGAGAAATAAAAAGGTGAACTCGACCATGGCGCAAACCTTCCTTGGCCAGAAACGTCTTCGTAAATATTTTGGTAAAATCCGTGAAGTTCTGGAGATGCCGAACCTGATTGAGGTTCAGAAATCTTCATACGACCTGTTCCTGAATTCAGGGGACCAGCCCCAGCCGCTCGACGGCGAAGGTATCAAAGGTGTGTTCCAGTCGGTCTTCCCGATCAAGGACTTCCATGAGACCTCGGTTCTTGAATTTGTCGATTATGAGCTTGAAGAGCCAAAATATGACGTCGAAGAGTGTCAGCAGCGCGATATGACTTATAGCGCGCCTCTCAAGGTAAAGCTGCGCCTCATTGTGTTTGATATCGACGAAGATACAGGCGCACGTTCGGTCAAGGACATCAAAGAGCAAGACGTGTTCATGGGCGATATGCCTTTGATGACGCCGAACGGCACCTTTGTTGTGAACGGCACCGAGCGCGTGATCGTGTCCCAGATGCACCGCTCGCCGGGTGTTTTCTTTGATCACGACAAGGGCAAGACACACGCTTCGGGCAAGCTGTTGTTTGCGTGCCGTATTATCCCGTATCGCGGCTCGTGGCTCGACTTTGAATTTGACGCCAAAGACATCGTCTTTTCGCGCATTGACCGTCGTCGCAAGCTGCCTGTCACCACGCTGCTTTATGCGCTGGGTCTTGATCAGGAAGGCATCATGGATGCCTATTATGACACGGTCACTTACAAGCTTAAGAAGAAAAAGGGCTGGGTCACCAAGTTCTTCCCCGAGCGGGTTCGTGGCACGCGTCCGACCTTTGATCTGGTTGATGCCAAAACGGGCGAAGTGATTGCCGAAGCGGGCAAGAAAATCACGCCGCGCGCGGTGAAACAGCTGATTGATGAAGGCAATGTGACCGAGCTTCTGGTTCCGTTTGAGCAGATCGAAGGCAAATTTGTTGCCAAGGATATCATCAACGAAGAAACCGGCGCGATCTATGTCGAAGCGGGCGACGAGCTGACGTTTGAGCGTGACAAAGATGGCGAGATCATTGGCGGCGCGTTGAAAGAGCTTATGGATGCGGGCTTTACCGACATTCCTGTGCTTGACATCGATAACATCAATGTCGGCCCCTATATGCGCAACACGATGGCGGCCGATAAGAACATGAACCGCGAGACCGCGCTCATGGATATCTACCGTGTGATGCGTCCGGGCGAGCCGCCCACCGTGGAAGCGGCTTCAAATCTCTTTGACACACTGTTCTTTGACAGCGAGCGCTACGATCTCTCGGCTGTTGGCCGTGTGAAAATGAATATGCGTCTTGATCTGGATGCGCCGGACACGCTGCGCACCCTGCGCCGCGAAGATATCGTCTCCTGCATCAAAGCGCTGGTTATGCTGCGCGACGGCAAAGGCGACATCGACGACATCGACCACCTCGGCAACCGCCGCGTGCGCTCTGTTGGCGAGCTGATGGAAAACCAGTATCGCGTGGGCCTCTTGCGCATGGAGCGCGCGATCAAGGAGCGGATGTCATCTGTCGAGATCGACACTGTGATGCCGCAAGACCTGATCAACGCCAAGCCTGCCGCGGCGGCTGTGCGTGAATTCTTCGGCTCAAGCCAGCTGTCGCAGTTTATGGACCAAACCAACCCGCTCTCGGAAGTGACGCACAAGCGCCGCCTCTCCGCGCTTGGGCCAGGGGGTCTGACGCGCGAACGTGCGGGCTTTGAAGTCCGCGACGTTCACCCAACGCACTATGGCCGTATGTGTCCGATCGAGACGCCGGAAGGCCCGAACATCGGCCTGATCAACTCGCTTGCAACCTTTGCGCGGGTGAACAAATACGGCTTTATCGAAACACCTTATCGCAAGGTTGTGGACGGCAAAGTCACCGACGATGTGTCTTATATGTCGGCGACCGAAGAGATGCGCCATGTTGTGGCACAGGCGAACGCCAATCTCGACGAGAACGGCCGGTTTGTGAACGATCTGGTGAGCACGCGCCAGTCGGGCGAATATACGCTCGCGCCGAACGAAAACGTCGATCTGATTGACGTTTCGCCAAAGCAGCTTGTGTCTGTGGCGGCCTCGCTCATCCCGTTCCTTGAAAACGACGACGCCAACCGCGCTCTTATGGGCTCGAATATGCAACGTCAGGCTGTGCCACTCTTGCAGGCCGAAGCGCCGCTGATCGGCACAGGCATTGAGGGCAAGGTCGCGATTGACTCGGGCGCCGCCATTCAGGCCAAGCGTGCGGGCATCATCGACCAAGTGGATGCGCAGCGTATTGTTATTCGCGCCACCCATGACCTCGGTCTTGGGGATGCGGGCGTTGATATTTATCGTATGCGCAAATTCCAGCGCTCCAACCAGAACACCTGTATCAACCAGCGCCCCTTGGTGAAGGTGGGTGACACGGTGCAGAAGGGCGAGATTATTGCCGATGGTCCGTCAACGGATATTGGCGAACTGGCGCTTGGCAAGAACGTGGTTGTCGCGTTTATGCCGTGGAACGGCTACAACTACGAAGACTCCATTCTGATCTCCGAGCGTATTTCGCAAGATGACGTCTTTACGTCGATCCACATCGAGGAATTCGAAGTGGCGGCGCGATACGAAGCTTGGCCCAGAGGAAATCACACGCGATATTCCCAACGTGGGCGAAGAAGCGCTGCGCAACCTCGATGAGGCGGGCATCGTTTACATCGGCGCGGATGTGGAGCCGGGTGATATCCTTGTGGGTAAGATCACGCCGAAGGGCGAAAGCCCGATGACGCCGGAAGAAAAGCTTCTGCGCGCGATCTTCGGCGAAAAGGCCTCTGATGTGCGTGACACGTCTTTGCGCGTAAAGCCGGGTGACTTTGGCACGGTTGTGGAAGTGCGCGTCTTTAACCGCCACGGTGTGGAAAAAGACGAGCGTGCGCTTCAGATCGAGCGCGAAGAAGTCGAGCGTCTTGCACGTGACCGCGACGATGAGCTGGCGATTCTGGATCGCAACATCTACGCGCGTCTGGGCGATATGCTGCTTGGCAAAGAAGTGGCCAAAGGTCCGAAAGGCGTGAAAGCCGGCTCAAAAGTCGATGCGGAAATGCTGGAAACCTACCCACGCTCGGCTTGGTGGATGATCGCCCTGAAGGACGAGAAAAACGCCCAGATCGTGGAAGCTTTGAACGAGCAATACGAGGCGCAGAAGCGCACGCTGGACGCCCGTTTTGAAGACAAGGTCGAGAAAGTCCGCAGGGGTGATGACTTGCCGCCCGGTGTGATGAAGATGGTCAAAGTCTTTGTGGCTGTGAAGCGCAAGCTTCAGCCAGGTGACAAAATGGCCGGTCGTCACGGGAACAAAGGTGTTATTTCCAAGGTTGTGCCTATGGAAGATATGCCATTCCTTGCCGATGGCACGCCAGTTGACTTCTGTCTCAACCCGCTCGGTGTTCCCTCGCGGATGAACGTCGGTCAGATCCTTGAAACCCACATGGGTTGGGCGGCACGCGGTCTTGGCCTCAAGATTGATGACGCTCTTGGCGAATATCGCCGCTCGGGCGATCTGACGCCTGTTCGGGACGCGATGAAGCACGCTTACGGTGACGATGTGTATGACGAAGGCATCGCGGGCATGGAAGAAGCGCAGCTGATCGAGGCGGCGGGCAATGTCACACGCGGTGTGCCGATTGCGACGCCTGTCTTTGACGGTGCGAAAGAGGCCGATGTGAACGATGCGCTGACACGCGCGGGCTTTGACACCTCGGGTCAGTCGATCTTGTTTGACGGCCGCACAGGCGAGCAGTTTGCCCGCCCTGTCACGGTTGGCATCAAGTATCTGCTCAAGCTGCACCACCTTGTGGACGACAAGATCCACGCGCGCTCGACAGGGCCATACAGCCTTGTCACGCAGCAACCTCTGGGCGGTAAGGCCCAGTTCGGTGGCCAGCGCTTTGGTGAGATGGAAGTCTGGGCGCTCGAAGCTTACGGCGCGGCCTATACCCTGCAAGAGATGCTGACTGTGAAGTCGGATGATGTTGCGGGCCGGACCAAAGTCTATGAGAGCATCGTGAAGGGTGAAGACAACTTTGAGGCCGGTGTGCCGGAGAGCTTTAACGTTCTCGTCAAAGAAGTCCGCGGCCTTGGCCTGAACATGGAACTCCTGGATGCGGAGGATGAGGAATAAGAGGCAGCCAAAGGTGCGCAGTGAATGCGCACCCTACCGCGCCCCGTAGGGTGTGCGCTTTGCGCGCACCGTCTCCCTCCCGCCCAGATTTGAGGACATCAAAATGAACCAGGAACTGACAAACAACCCGTTTAACCCACTTGCTCCGACGAAAGTCTTTGACGAGATCAAGGTTTCTCTGGCCTCGCCAGAGCGCATTCTCTCGTGGTCATTCGGGGAAATCAAAAAGCCCGAAACCATCAACTACCGCACGTTCAAGCCCGAGCGTGACGGCCTTTTCTGCGCGCGTATCTTCGGGCCGGTAAAGGACTATGAATGCCTTTGCGGCAAATATAAGCGCATGAAGTATCGCGGCGTTGTCTGCGAGAAATGCGGCGTCGAAGTGACACTCCAGAAAGTGCGCCGCGAGCGTATGGGCCACATCGAGCTGGCCTCGCCTGTGGCACATATCTGGTTCCTCAAGTCGCTCCCGTCGCGGATCGGCCTGATGCTGGACATGACCCTGCGTGATCTTGAGCGCGTGCTTTACTTTGAAAACTACGTCGTGATCGAGCCGGGCCTCACAGACCTGACCTACGGCCAGATGCTCACCGAAGAAGAGTTTATGGACGCCCAAGACCACTACGGTATGGACGCTTTCACAGCCAACATCGGTGCGGAAGCGATCCGCGAGATGCTGGCGCAGATCGACCTTGAGTCTGAAGCAGAAACCCTGCGCGCCGACCTCAAGGAAGCGACCGGCGAGCTGAAGCCGAAGAAAATCATCAAGCGTCTCAAGGTTGTTGAAAGCTTCCTTGAGAGTGGCAACCGCCCCGAGTGGATGGTTATGACGGTGATCCCTGTGATCCCGCCAGAGCTGCGCCCGCTGGTGCCGCTGGACGGGGGCCGCTTTGCGACCTCTGATCTCAACGATCTTTACCGCCGCGTGATCAACCGCAACAACCGTCTCAAGCGGCTCATCGAGCTGCGCGCGCCCGACATCATCGTGCGCAACGAAAAGCGGATGTTGCAGGAATCTGTCGATGCGCTGTTTGACAACGGCCGTCGTGGCCGTGTGATCACCGGCGCCAACAAGCGCCCGCTCAAATCACTGTCGGATATGCTGAAAGGCAAGCAAGGCCGCTTCCGTCAGAACCTTTTGGGCAAACGCGTCGACTTCTCCGGCCGGTCTGTCATTGTGACCGGCCCTGAGCTGAAGCTGCACCAGTGCGGCCTGCCCAAGAAGATGGCGCTCGAGCTGTTCAAGCCGTTTATTTACTCACGGCTTGAGGCCAAGGGCCTGTCTGCGACTGTGAAACAGGCCAAGAAGCTTGTGGAAAAAGAGCGCCCCGAAGTCTGGGATATCTTGGATGAAGTTATCCGCGAGCACCCCGTTATGCTCAACCGTGCTCCGACGCTTCACCGCCTTGGCATTCAGGCGTTTGAGCCTGTCTTGATCGAAGGTAAGGCGATTCAGCTTCACCCGCTCGTGTGCTCGGCGTTTAACGCTGACTTTGACGGTGACCAAATGGCTGTGCACGTGCCGCTCTCGCTGGAAGCCCAGCTGGAAGCGCGTGTTCTGATGATGTCAACGAACAACGTTCTGTCGCCCGCCAACGGCGCGCCCATCATTGTTCCGTCACAGGATATGATTCTGGGTCTTTACTACACGACCATCGAGCGTGAAGGCATGGTTGGCGAAGGTATGGCCTTTGGCTCCATCGAGGAAGTCCAACACGCGCTGGACGCGGGCGCTGTGCATCTGCACTCCAAGATCATCGCGCGGATTCCGCAGGTGGACGACGAGGGCAACACTGTGATGAAGCGGTTTGAAACAACGCCGGGCCGGGTTCGTCTGGGGGCGCTTCTGCCACAAAACAACAAAGCGCCGTTTGATCTTGTAAACCGTTTGCTGCGCAAGCGCGAAGTTCAGCAGGTGATTGACACGGTCTACCGCTATTGCGGTCAGAAAGAGTCGGTTATTTTCTGTGACCAGATCATGACAATGGGCTTCCGCGAAGCGTTCAAAGCGGGGATTTCCTTTGGGAAGGATGACATGGTCATCCCGGACACCAAATGGAGCATCGTTGACGAGACACGCGACTTTGTGAAGGACTTCGAGCAACAATATCTCGACGGTCTGATCACACAGGGCGAGAAATACAACAAAGTGGTCGACGCATGGTCAAAGTGTAACGACAAAGTCACCGAAGCCATGATGAACACCATCTCGGCAGACAAACGCGACGAGAATGGCGCAGTTATGGAGCCGAACTCGGTTTACATGATGGCTCACTCCGGCGCGCGTGGCTCGGTCACCCAGATGAAACAGCTCGGCGGGATGCGCGGCCTGATGGCCAAGCCGAACGGCGACATCATCGAGACACCGATCATCTCGAACTTTAAAGAAGGTCTGAACGTTCTTGAGTATTTCAACTCAACGCACGGCGCGCGGAAAGGTCTTTCGGATACCGCTCTGAAAACAGCGAACTCCGGTTACCTCACACGCCGTCTTGTGGACGTGGCGCAAGACTGCATCGTGCGCGAGCACGACTGTGGCACAGAGCGCGCAATCACGGCGGAAGCGGCTGTGAACGACGGCGAAGTTGTGTCTTCACTGGCAGAGCGTCTCTTGGGCCGTGTTGCAGCAGACGACATCCTCAAGCCGGGCACAGACGAAGTTCTCATTGCGCAAGGCACAATGATTGACGAGCGTATGGCCGACGCGATTGAGGAAGCCGGTGTTCAAAGCACACGCATCCGCAGCCCGTTGACCTGTGAAGCGGAAGACGGCGTTTGCGCCATGTGTTACGGGCGTGACCTCGCGCGCGGCACGATGGTCAACCAAGGTGAGGCTGTTGGCATCATCGCCGCGCAGTCGATCGGGGAGCCAGGCACACAGCTCACCATGCGGACATTCCACATTGGTGGTGTTGCGCAGGGTGGTCAGCAGTCGTTCCTTGAGGCGAGCCAGGAGGGTAAAATCACCTTCGAAAACGCGTCGCTTCTGGAGAACGAAGCTGGCGAAGCGCTTGTTGTTGGCCGTAACATGAAAATCGCGATTGTCGGTGACGATGGCGAGGAACGCGCGAGCCACAAGCTGAGCTACGGCACCAAGCTTTTTGTCAAAGAAGGCGGCAAGGTGAAGCGCGGCGACAAGCTCTTTGAGTGGGACCCCTATACGCTTCCAATCATTGCGGAAAAAGCGGGCACGGCCAAATTTGTCGATCTTGTGAGCGGTATTGCCGTGCGCGACGAGACAGATGACGCAACAGGCATGACACAGAAGATCGTGATTGACTGGCGCGCCGCTCCGAAAGGCAACGAGCTTAAGCCCGAGATTATCCTCTCGGACAAAGACGGCGAGCCTGTGCGCAATGATGCGGGCAACCCTGTGACCTATCCGATGTCTGTGGATGCGATCCTGTCGATTGAAGACGGTCAAGAGATCAAAGCGGGTGATGTTGTTGCGCGTATTCCACGCGAAGGCGCGAAAACAAAAGACATCACCGGTGGTCTGCCACGTGTTGCGGAACTCTTTGAGGCCCGTCGCCCCAAAGACCACGCGATCATCGCAGAGATCGACGGGTATGTCCGCTATGGCCGCGACTACAAGAACAAGCGTCGTATCTCGATTGAGCCATCAGACGAGAGCTTGGAAGCCGTTGAATACATGGTCCCCAAGGGCAAGCACATTCCTGTCATGGAAGGCGACTTTGTCCAGAAGGGCGACTACATCATGGATGGCAACCCCGCGCCGCATGACATCCTCTCCATTATGGGTGTTGAAGCTCTGGCGGATTACATGATCGACGAGGTGCAAGATGTTTACCGCCTGCAAGGCGTGAAGATCAACGACAAGCACATCGAAGTGATTGTGCGTCAGATGCTCCAGAAGTGGGAAATTCTGGACAGCGGCGACACCACTCTGCTCAAGGGCGAGAATGTCGACAAAGTCGAGTTTGACGAGGCCAATGCCAAGGCGGAAGCCCGCGGCGGACGCCCTGCACAAGGCGAGCCGATCCTTCTCGGGATCACCAAGGCGAGCTTGCAGACACGCTCCTTCATCTCGGCGGCATCGTTCCAGGAGACAACCCGCGTTCTGACCGAAGCCTCTGTGCAAGGTAAGAAAGACAAGCTGGTTGGCCTCAAGGAAAACGTCATCGTGGGCCGCTTGATCCCTGCGGGGACAGGTGGTGCGACGAAGCAAATGCGCCGTGTGGCTCAGGACCGTGATAATGTTGTGCTGGAAGCGCGCCGCGAAGAAGCGGAAGCGGCAGCTGCATTGGCGGCCCCTGTTCAGGACGATGTCTTTGCCGCAGCGCCACCCGCTGAGGACATCACAAGCGAGATCCCGGAGAGCCGCGACGAATAAGCGCTTTCGCAGACAAATTGAAAAACCCCGCTTTTTGAGCGGGGTTTTTTGCTTTTGGGGGGTGGGGGTGCGCAGGGGCGTCTTTGAGGCTTTTCTTTTCGCCAAATCAGGTGTTTCCTGCGCGCAGGAGACGGGTCATGACTGAGATGAGTGAAGATTTTCAAGTGATCGGCGTGGTGCGGTTTTCCGTTTTGACCACTGATTTTTCGCTTCACGCGCATGACAGCCATGAGGCTTTGGCCGAGAAGCTGTTTGCGCCTGCGCGGATGGCGCTCAGGCTCAGGCTTTTTGAAAAGCTGTGCTTGCCCTCGCTGGTGCGCCAGAGCGATCAGGGCTTTCGCCTTGTTGTGCTGACCGCGCAGGCGCTTCCGCGCGACATTCGGGCAAGGCTTGAGGCGCTGGTGGCACCGCATGACAACATCACGATTTATGCGCCCCCTCCTGAGCAACACTACCAGATGATCAAGAAGGCCTATGCTTTGGGCAATGATGACGCGGCGCGGTATCGCCTCGCCTTTCGGCTGGATGACGATGATGCGCTGGCGCTGGATTATGTGGCACGGCTCAAAGCCTTGGCGCGGGGGCTGTTGCCGCTCGGCGGGGACAGGCCGCAGGTGATTGCGTTTAACCGCGGGTTTTATGTGGATATGACCGAACCAAAGGGCCGCGCGCGGGTGTTTGACACTGTGGAGCGCGCGCCTTTGTCTTGCGGAACCGCGCTGCTCGCGCCTGCGAGCTATACGCGCAACCCTTACCGCTACAATCACCGCGCTTTGGCCCAACATTATACTGTTTACTCCGACATCAGCGCGCCTTGCTTTTTGCGCACGATACATGGCGACAATCATTCGCACCCTGCGAAACTCGGGATTGTGGGCAAGATGCGGCCCGAGGCGGTTGCAAACGATGTGCAGAGATATTTTGGACTGGATATTGATATGCTTGGAGCGCTGGAATGATTTTGGCACAAGACAATTTGCGTGGGGCTGTCCTGATGATGGCCTCGATGGCGGCATTTACCTTTAACGACGCCTTTATGAAGATGATTTCGGATCAATTTCCGCTGTTTCAGATTTTGACATTGCGGGGCATCTTGACCACCTGTCTGATCGCTCTTGTGATGCTGGCGATGGGGCGGATGCGCTTTGCTGTGCCGCGCGGGGACCGTGGCCTTGTGCTGATCCGGGTGGTGGCAGAGGCGGCTTCGGCCTATTTTTTCCTGACTGCGCTGTTCAATATGCCGATTGCCAATGTGAGCGCGATTATGCAGGCCTTGCCCTTGGCGATCACGCTGGCGGCGGCTGTCTTCTTTCGGGAGCCTGTGGGCTGGCGGCGGTTGGCCGCGATTTTTGTCGGTTTTCTTGGTGTGATGCTCATCATCCGGCCCGGTGCGGATGACTTCACGATCTACTCGCTTTACACCGTGGCGGCGGTCGTTGTGGTCACAATCCGCGATCTGGCGACACGCCGGTTGAGCGCGCAGACGCCTTCTATGGCGGTGACGTTTTATTCTTCGCTTGGGGTGACGGTCTTTTTTGCCTTGGCGGCACCGTCGCAGGGCTGGGTGCCGGTTGATGGATATGGCGCGATGATGATTGCGGGTGCGGCTGTTATGGTGATCGGCGGATATATCTGCTCGATCATGGTGATGCGGATCGGGGAAATCAGCTTTGTGGCGACCTTCCGTTACACCTCGCTTGTCTGGGCATTGCTGCTTGGCTGGCTGGTGTTTGGGGATTGGCCCAAGCCTGTCACGCTGGTGGGTGCGGCGATTGTGATCGGTTCTGGTGTGTTCATGCTGTTGCGTGAACGCCAGATCAACCGCCGCGTGGCCAAAGCCGCAGCAGCCCGTCCCGCTGCGGGGGCCGGGGTATGAGGCAGGCGAAGCTTCAGGTTCTGGGCCTCTGCCGCTGGTCTTATCCGAGCCAGACGGGGGCCTTTAACAACAAGGGCGAGAGCCTTGAAGCCTTGCAGCGCGAGCTATATGCCGAGGCGCGTATGGCCGTGCGGCTGTTTTTTCTGGAGCATCTCGTTTTGCCAAGCCTGCGGGCGCAGAGCGACCCTGACTTTACGCTTGTATTGATGCTGGGGGAGAGGCTGCCCGAGCCATGGCGCTCGCGGGTGCTTGAGCTTGTGCAAGATGTGGCGCAAGTGAAACCTGTGTTTTTGCCAGAAGGACAAAACCATATGGAGGCCTGCACCGCGTTGATGCGCGACCATCGCGACTTGAGCGCGGATGTTGTTGTGGAGTTTCGACTGGATGACGACGACGCGGTGGCGTGTGATTTTGTCGCCCAGCTGCGCGGGCTATACCGCCAACTGAGGCCGATCTATAAGGCCAACAAGCGGGTCGCCGTTGATTTTTGCCGGGGTTTCCTGTTTCGCTGTGAGGCGGACGGAGGGGTGAGCTATCTGCCTGTCGAGGCACGGCTCTGGACGCCCGCACTGGCGCTGTATTTGCCGCCAGATCATCCGCGCAGCCTTCTGAACTATCCGCATATGCGCACGTGGCGGACTATGCCTGTTCTGAGCCTCAACAAGAGGCCGATGTTTGTGCGGGGCGGGCACGACGGCAATGACAGTGCCATCAAGGAGCGCAAGGTCGATAGCTTTCGCTATCAGCTTGAAAAATTGCCCGCGGTTATGGCGGCGGAATTCGGGATTGATCTTGAGGCTTTTGAGGTGGCTTGGGCCAAGGTTTGCGCGTGAGGGATCAAGCCGAAAAGGGATTGGGCCGGCTGTGTTGACAAGGCGGGCGACTCCCCCTAAAAGCCCCTCATCCGGCTATGGGCACGCCCTAATGCCGTTTGCATAACTTGAGTGGTCAAGATCCGAGCTAATGCTGCGACGATCCTCTGTAAACCCGCCGCGCCGTTTACCTCGGAATGGGAACGATGCGGCTTTTGTGTGTTGTGGACGCATGATGCACGCGAATTGAAACCGCGGGGGGACACCCTTGCACACATATGTTGAGAAACGGGAAAAGAGCCCTATGCCAACGATCCAACAGCTCATCCGGAAGCCCCGGAAGCCGAAAGTCAAACGCTCCAAGTCGCTTCACCTTGAGGGCAACCCTCAAAAGCGCGGCGTTTGCACACGCGTCTATACAACCACGCCTAAAAAGCCGAACTCGGCGATGCGTAAAGTTGCTAAAGTCCGTCTTACAAATGGCTTTGAAGTCATCAGCTACATCCCAGGTGAAAGCCACAACCTTCAGGAGCACTCTGTTGTCCTGATCCGCGGCGGTCGTGTAAAAGACCTTCCCGGTGTTCGCTACCACATCCTGCGCGGTGTTCTTGATACGCAAGGCGTTAAAGACCGTAAGCAGCGCCGTTCGAAATATGGCGCTAAGCGTCCTAAGTAAGGAAGAGATTATATGTCACGTCGTCACGCCGCTGAAAAACGCGAAGTCCTTCCTGACGCCAAGTTTGGTGACCGGGTTCTGACAAAATTCATGAACAACCTGATGATCGACGGCAAAAAAGCTGTTGCCGAGCGTATCGTCTACAACGCGTTTGACCGCGTTGAGAGCAAAATCAAGCGCGCCCCTGTGGAAGTCTTCCACGAAGCGCTCGAAAACATCAAACCATCTGTCGAAGTGCGCTCGCGCCGCGTCGGTGGTGCGACATACCAGGTGCCTGTTGAAGTGCGCCCTGAGCGTCGCGAAGCCCTTGCCATCCGCTGGTTGATCAATGCGAGCCGTGCTCGCAACGAAAACACCATGGAAGAGCGCCTTGCCGGCGAGCTTATGGATGCTGTGCAATCTCGCGGGTCTGCCGTGAAAAAGCGCGAAGACACTCACAAAATGGCCGATGCGAACAAAGCATTCAGCCACTACCGCTGGTAATAGGAAGCACCTGATATGGCACGCGACTATCCCCTCGAACGCTACCGCAACTTCGGTATTATCGCGCACATCGACGCCGGTAAGACCACCTGTTCGGAGCGTATCCTGTTTTATACAGGCAAATCACACAACATCGGCGAAGTGCACGACGGCGCCGCCACTATGGACTGGATGGAGCAAGAGCAGGAGCGTGGCATCACGATCACCTCGGCTGCGACAACCACGTTCTGGGAGCGCACAGAGAACGGCACAGAAGCCGACTCTCTGAAGCACCGCATGAACATCATCGACACGCCCGGCCACGTCGACTTCACCATTGAAGTTGAGCGTTCGCTGGCGGTTCTCGATGGTGCGGTGACTGTTCTTGACGGCAACGCAGGTGTGGAGCCACAGACAGAAACAGTATGGCGTCAAGCCGACCGCTACAAAGTTCCGCGGATTGTTTTTGTCAACAAAATGGACAAGATCGGCGCAGACTTCTTCAACTGTGTTCGCATGATCGAAGACCGCACAGGCGCGACAGCTATCCCTGTCGGTATTCCGATCGGGGCGGAAACAGAGCTGGAAGGTCTGATTGATCTTGTGACCATGGAAGAGTGGCTGTGGCAGGGTGATGACCTTGGCGCATCATGGATCAAAGCTCCGATCCGTGACAGCCTGCAAGCCCAAGCGACCGAATGGCGCGGCAAGCTGGTTGAAGCGGCCGTCGAAATGGACGACGACGCCATGGAAGCCTATCTCATGGAAGGCACCGAGCCTGACGTTGCAACGCTGCGTGTGCTGCTTCGCAAGGGCTGTCTGGCGCTGAAATTTGTTCCTGTTCTGGGTGGTTCGGCCTTTAAAAACAAAGGTGTTCAGCCACTTCTTAACGCCGTAATCGACTACCTCCCGAGCCCGCTCGATGTTGTGGATTACATGGGCTTTAAGCCAGGGGACGAGACAGAAACACGTGACATCCCGCGCCGCGCGGACGACAACATGGCGTTCTCCGGCCTTGCCTTCAAAATCATGAACGACCCGTTTGTCGGCTCGCTGACATTCACACGGATCTATTCAGGCAAGCTCGACAAGGGCGACACTGTTCTGAACTCGACCAAGGGCAAGAAAGAGCGCATCGGTCGTATGATGATGATGCACTCGATCAACCGTGAAGAGATCGAAGAAGCCTGGGCTGGCGATATTATCGCTCTGGCGGGCCTCAAAGACACCACAACGGGTGATACGCTTTGCGACGTGAAAGAGCCTGTGGTTCTGGAAACAATGACATTCCCCGATCCCGTGATCGAGATTGCCATTGAGCCTAAGACCAAGAACGACCAAGAGAAAATGTCTCAAGGTCTGCAGCGTCTTGCGGCCGAAGACCCCTCCTTCCGTGTGGAAACCGACCTTGAGTCAGGCCAGACGATCATGAAGGGTATGGGCGAACTTCACCTTGATATTCTCGTGGACCGTTTGAAGCGCGAATTCAAAGTCGAAGCCAACATCGGTGCGCCACAGGTGGCTTATCGTGAGACGATCTCTCACGAGGTCGAGCACACTTACACGCACAAGAAACAGTCGGGTGGTTCAGGCCAGTTCGGCGAGGTGAAGATGATCATCTCTCCAACAGAGCCAGGCGAAGGCTACTCGTTTGAAAGCCGTATCGTTGGCGGGTCTATTCCAAAAGAATATATCCCCGGCGTGGAAAAGGGCATCAACTCGGTTACAGACAGCGGCCCTCTGGCGGGCTTCCCTGTGATCGACTTCAAAGTTGCTCTGATCGACGGTAAGTTCCACGATGTTGACTCCTCGGTTCTCGCCTTCGAAATCGCAGCCCGTATGTGTATGCGTGAAGGTATGCGCAAAGCTGGCGCGAAACTGCTTGAGCCTGTGATGAAAGTCGAAGTGATCACGCCTGAAGAATATACAGGCGGCATCATCGGCGATCTGACATCACGTCGTGGTCAGGTGAACGGTCAGGACACACGCGGCAACGCGATTGCGATCGATGCTTTCGTGCCGCTGGCCAATATGTTCGGCTACATCAACACGCTGCGCTCCATGTCTTCGGGCCGCGCGCAGTTTACGATGCAGTTTGACCATTACGAGCCGGTTCCAAGCAACATCTCGGAAGAAATCCAAGCGAAATACGCTTAATCAGCGGTGCGCCGTAAAGGCGCACCCTACACCCACCTCGTAGGGTGCGCAGGTTTGCGCACCGCACATTGAAAATTAAGGAGGCCATCTCATGGCAAAGGAAAAGTTTAGCCGTAACAAACCGCACTGCAACATCGGCACGATTGGTCACGTTGACCACGGCAAGACGACGTTGACAGCAGCGATCACG
>JAHBAN010000238.1 GCA_018500075.1 Flavobacteriia bacterium
ATGTTCGATGTTCAGGCGGGCAAAGATTTCAAGCGGCTTTTCACATTCGACAATCGTATGGATCCGCAGCAAATGCTTGCGCAGCAGCCCCCGCGCCGCCTCTTCCGGCAGGTCCACAACAACCGACAAAAACGAGCCGTCAAACTTGAACACATCAAGCCTCAACCCATAGGGCGCAAGATCGGCCTCGCGGCGGTTGCGCACTTGGCGCAATGTCAGCTCCGAATGACGGCAATCATGAAACAACGTGACCTCATGGCCCAGCATCGACTTCGTTTCAACCGAGCTAAAGCCCGGGTTGGGCAAAGGCCCGCGCCACAGCTCTGGCCGCCATGCCCAATCAGAATCAAACGGCTTGTCAAAAGCCTGAGAGCCGATCATCGGCAGAGCCAGACGCTCATCGGCTGTGTGAATAAGCCGGTCAAGCTGCAGCTTCAGCTTCCGCGCCTCTGCCCGCTCACGCCGCAGCGCCTCAAGCTTGGTGGTCTTGGCCCGCAGCGCCGCGCGCCGCCAGCGCCGAAGCGACATCCGGTAAACAGCGCGCTGCCACGCAAAATTGCTCTTCATAAAAGCCATAACTCAAACGCTAGCTTTCTCGTTAACTCATTTATTGTCACCTTAATGGAAACAAATTCAACTGAAAGGTCTTATTTAACCATGGCTTGGAACCCTTAAGAAAATCTACATTTCCCCAATCAAAACAAGGCCCTCACTCGACATCTGCTCGGAGATTTGCCGCCAGCACTGCTTCGGCAAATTCGATCAGCAGCGCTTTTCCCGTGCCGCCCGAAGCAACCCCGCCCTTCTCCGAATAAAGCGCAAGCCCCACAAGATAGCCGTTAAAATTCAGCGCCGCGCGCCAGTGCTTTGGCTCTCCGTTCGGGATAATCACATCACCACCTTGCGCCAGATGCACAAGGCTCATCCCGTCGCCGTTTTCCTGATAGATGGGCTGTATTCCAGCAAAGGCGCGCGCCAGACTGCCCGCCTCGGCCCGCGCGGCCTCCTTGCTTTGCGGTTGTGCCTGCAATGTCAAAATCGCGGTCTCAAGGCCGATGCCGCGCGCCTCCTCATCCAGAGCCGCACAAGACACCAAAAGCGCAAATCCCCCCGACCGCCCCGACTTGAGCGACCGCCGGTCAATGCAAAAGCCTTTCGGCCCCTTCACGACAAGCTTGTCAGGCACAATCGTCGCGCTGGCCAAGGCCACTTTAGGCTTGGCCAAGCCGCGCTCGCTGCCGGTGTCAGCCGCCAGACATCCGCTCAAGGTTAAAACCAGGGCAACGCCAAAACACGCGCTCAGAACCCTGTGTCTAAAGGTCCATATAGACATGTTTCTCCGCCTGAGCGCCGGGATGCGTCACCGCGCCCTTGTAGGTTGCGCCAACAAGCTGGGCAAACTTCCAAACCGCACCCGACGCATAAATCGTTTCTCGCGGGCCGGCCCAGGCGTCTTTGCGCTTGGCAAGTTCGGCGTCGCTCAAATCAACAGACAGCTCCCCCTTGATCGCATCAATCGTAATGATGTCTCCCGTTGCCAGCAAAGCGATCGGCCCGCCATGGGCCGCCTCAGGCCCGACATGGCCCACACAAAAGCCGCGTGTCGCCCCCGAGAAGCGCCCGTCGGTGATCAGAGCGACTTTCTTGCCCATGCCCTGCCCGCTCAAGGCGGCGGTCGTGGCCAACATCTCGCGCATACCCGGCCCGCCAGCGGGGCCTTCATTGCGGATCACAAGCACTTCGCCCTCTTCATAGGCGCGGTTCTGAACCGCCTCAAACGCGTCTTCCTCACATTCAAAGACACGCGCGGGGCCTGTAAAGACCTGATGCTCCGGCGCAATCCCGGCCACTTTCACAATCGCGCCTTCAGGCGCAATATTGCCCTTAAGCCCCACAACACCGCCTGTCTTGGTGAGAGGCGTCTCGATCGGGTAAATCACCCGGCCATCGGCTTCGCCCTTGATGCTGTCAAGCGCCTCGCCCAACGTCACGCCCGCCGATGTCATGCAATCCTCATGCAGCAAGCCGGCCTTGCGCAGCTCCTTCATAACAACAGGCACACCGCCCGCCTCATAGAGGTCTTTTGCCACATAGTTTCCGCCCGGCTTCAGATCGACAAAATAGGGCGTGTCGCGGAAAATATCGCACACATCCTCAAGATAAAACTCGATCCCCGCTTCATGGGCAATCGCCGGCAAATGAAGCCCCGCATTGGTGCTCCCGCCCGTGCAAGCCACAACCCGCGCCGCATTCTCAAGCGATTTGCGCGTCACAACGTCCCGCGCGCGGATGTTTTTTTCCAAAAGCATCATAACAGCCTCGCCAGAGGCGGCGGCATAGTGATCGCGGCTTTCATAGGGTGCGGGCGCCCCTGAGGAATTGAGCAAAGCCAGCCCGATCGCCTCGCTCACGCAGGCCATCGTATTGGCCGTAAACTGCCCGCCACAGGCCCCGGCGCTCGGGCAGGCAACACGCTCAAGCACAGCCAGCGCCTCATCCGAGAGTGTTCCGTTCTGATGACGTCCCACAGCCTCAAACATATCCTGAACCGTCAGATCACGCCCCGCGAGATCGTCGGGAAGACCAACATCTGTTGGCGCTCTGCCGGGCAAAATCGAGCCGCCATAAACAAAAACAGACGGCACATTCAGCCGCACCATCGCCATCATCATTCCCGGCAATGACTTGTCACAGCCCGCAAGCCCGACGAGCGCATCATAGCAATGCCCGCGCATGGTCAGCTCGACAGTGTCGGCAATCGCTTCGCGGCTCGCCAGCGACGAGCGCATCCCCTCATGCCCCATGGCAATTCCATCGGTCACGGTGATGGTTGTGAATTCCCGCGGGCTGCCATGCGCCTCGCGCACGCCCGCCTTTGCCGCCTGCGCCTGACGGTTCAGAGAGATGTTGCAAGGCGCCGCTTCATTCCAGCAGGTCGCCACGCCAACGAGAGGCTGGTGGATCTCTTCCTCGGTCATGCCCATCGCATGATAAAAAGACCGGTGCGGTGCCCTTGACGGCCCCTCCGTCACATGGCGGCTCGGCAACTTCGCTTTGTCAAATTTTGTCATGGTTCTCTCCCCTGTCAGCGCTCCTCAAGACCTATCGGAGCAACCTTGCTGACACAAGTCACGAAGCTTCAAGCGGTGTTTTGACGAAAGCGCTCTTCTGTGGCGCGCGCAAAGCCCTCGAGCCGCTTGCGCAGACGTTTTGACAGGCTGCCCCGCGCCAGCTTCAACGACTGGATCAAAAGCCGCGCAGACAGCGTTTTCGGAGCAAGCTCAAGCTCTATTCCCAGACGGGTGCGCTGTTTGGACAGCGCAACAAGCTCAAGCGTCATATGCCCGTCCAAGCCAGATGTCGTGCTGCGCATTTTGAGATCACTGGGCCGGACAACCTCCAGAAGCTCGATCTCCATATCACGCCGCTTGCCGCGAAACTCAAACCCGACCTGCCATGTCATTCCCGCGCAAGGCCCCGTGAGCGTATCAACCCGCACAACTTCGGCCCCCCGCCTGAGCGCTTGCGTTGTGAAGCCGTCAAAGTCGGTCACGGCCGCAAAAACAGACTCAATCGGCACCTCGATGTCTTGCTTGGCGGAAAACTGCATTTGTTACCTGCTCTCTTACTCATACCCGCCGTCAGCTTGGAGCTATCTCAAGCGATCCGCAAGCCAGTTTGACAGCAAAAAATGCGCAATTGCGCCTTTTCGGGCAGCCTTCAGGGTCGGATGGTCGCCCGAAAAAGAAAGCAGAACCTCCTCGCGGCTGAACCAGCGGGCATCTTCAATTTCGCTCGGATCTATGGTGATCTCATCTGTCTCGGCCCGCCCGTAACAGCCGATCATCAACGAGCTGGGAAACGGCCAGGGCTGGCTTGCCAGATACCCCACCTCTCCCACTTTGATGGCCGCCTCCTCAAAAACTTCACGGCGAACAGCCGCCTCCAGACACTCTCCCGGCTCCACAAAGCCCGCAAGCAGCGAATACATCCCCTCGGGCCAGCCGTGGGAACGCCCCATCAAAACGGCGTTGCCATGCGTGATCAACATAATCACAACAGGGTCCGTGCGCGGAAAATGCTGCGTATTGCAGCTCGGGCAAGACCGCTGCCACCCCGCCATAACCATCTGGCTTTCCGCCCCGCACGCCGCACAAAACCGGTGCGACCTGTGCCAGCCCAGAACCGCACGGGCAGTTGCGGCAAGCTCCGCATCGCGCGCACTCACCTGCGACATCACCCCCCGCAGCTCCAAAAAGACTTGGCTCTCCTCAAGCATCGGGTGCTGCTGCTCGCTCGGATCAAAAAACGCGCCCAAGGCGGCCTCGTCAACCTCCTCTGGCACCCAGTCGGAAATATCGCTCACAAAGACCAACTTGCCGCTCTCTTCCCGGCCCAAAAGCAGAGGCGAGCGGCCGTGGTCCTGAAGCACAACATGGTCCATCGGAAGCCGGGCCAAGCGCGCCCGCGCCGCGCCCTCCAATAGCGGCTTGCCGCGCCAGAGCAGGATCGTTTCGGCCTGCCCCTGCGCGATCGCCGCCTGCAAAACCTCTGCCTGCCCTCTTATCTCCGCCGCACGGTCCAGCCCCGAGCCGCCAAAGGTTACCGTTTCTGCCAATCTCATTTGCCCGCCCTCTCAGTCGTGATACCCTAGCTCTGTTCTTGCCCCCTGAACAACTGCCAAACGCAGCGCTGCTCTCCCGTATTGTATCACTCAACCAATGCGTGTTAAGCTGCGTCATTACACATCCTAAGTATTTTCGTTTTTGATTTTTTAATGGTGACCGACCTGCCTGATCAGCCCGAAAACATCGTCAAATCTGCCGCCCGTCTGCGCATTTTGCAGACCACAGATCTACACGCCCATGTGCTGGCCTTTGATTACAACAACAATCGGCTCTTTGCGCGCCGCGGCCTGTCCCGGACCGCCGTTCAGATCGAACACGCACGCGCGCAGGCCGGGGCTTCGCTCCTGTTTGACTCGGGCGATTTCCTGCAAGGCTCCCCCCTCGCAGACCGGCTCGCCCAAACGCCACAAGCGGCCCCCTATGATCACCCGGTGATCACAGCCATGAACTTGCTGAACTATGATGCCGCAACCCTTGGCAACCACGACCTCGACTTTGGCCTTGCGCACTTGTCGGCGGCCCTCGCCCAAGCAAACTTTCCGGTGGTCTCCGCCAATCTCCGGCTCCCCGCCGAGGCCGTGCCGCAGCTCAAGCGGTTTGTTATCCTGCAACGCCACCTTGAGGGCCATGATGCACCCTTGCGCATCGGTGTGACGGGATGCTTGCCTGACATTACCCTGCGAGGCGCCGCAGGGTTTGACCCGAGTATTTCATGCGATCCGATGATCCCCGCGCTGACACGCGCGATCTGCGATATGAAGCGCGAAGGTGCCGAGCTGATTGTGGTTCTGGCCCATTGCGGAAAAGCCGCCATAGACGCCGAACAGATCAAGCGCCACGGGGTTGATGTTGTCTTGGGCGGACACACACATGAGGTTTTTCCCGCGCCCGAAGCGCCACACGCTCCGCTCCCGCACTCAGACGCTCCGGTGATGATTTCCGGCGCGCTCGGCGAATATCTCGGCCAAATGGACCTCTCCCTGACGCGGGCCCAAAACACGTGGCAGACGCAAGCAGCGCACATCAAAATGATCCGCAATCCACTTGATGCGCCCGAAAGCCAGCCCCTTGTCAGCGCCCTTGCCCCGCATCACAACGAGACGCTGATCACAATCTCGAAGCCGATCGGGGAAACATCCCACCAGATCGACAGTTTTTTTGCCCTCACGGCCAACAACAGCGCGCTTCAACTGGTCGCGCGCGCCTTCACCTCGGCCCTGTCAAAAGATCACGCCGAAAGCGAATGGGCGCAGCTTCCGCTTTTGTCCGCGATTGCGCCGTTTCGAACAGGCGGGTTAAACGGCCCGCGATACTATTGCCATATCCAGACAGGCGCGCTCAGACTGCGCGATCTGGACAAGCTCTATAGCTTCCCCGACACGCTGTGCGCTCTATTGCTCAACGGCAAAGCACTGCGCGCCTGGCTTGAAATGAGCGCCAGTATTTTTCGCCAGATCCCCGACGGAAGTCACGACCACACCCTGCATGACCCGGAGTTTCCAAGTTATCTTTTTGATGTCATCCCGCAGCTCGATTACGAAATCGACGTTTCCCAGCCTCCGAGATTCAACGAGCGCAGAGAGCAGATAAACTTTGGCCGCGGACGGATCAGCGCCCTGAGTTATCAAGGCAGCCCCGTGACAGATGAGGCGCTTTTCGTCATGGCCGCAAGTTCCTTTCGAGCGCGCGGCGTCATGCCGGTTCTGCCCGAAAAAGACACCCCCCACCTGCTTTTTGACACAGGGGTAAGCTGCCGCTCCGCGATCAGATCCTACATATCCAAAACAAGCCCCATCTCGCTTGCCGCGCGCCCGTCGTGGCGCTTCAAACCGCAAGCCAACACAAGCGCAAGGTTTCTCACATCACAGCGGGCCACAAGTGATCCGGACCACGGCATCAGCTTTATGCGCAACACCGATGACGGCTTCGCTGAAATGCGGATTTCGCTGGCAGGCCGCCAAAAGACGCAGGAGCCATGCGCGTAACCCGGCATCTCGCTGCGCCCTACATCGTCTCGCCCGCCCGCCGCTCGGGCCGCCCGGAGCCTCTTGCCAATCCCGATGTGCGCCCCTATATCTCCCCCTGAGAGGTTGGCGCGGGCAGGCGCCTCGCCAACCCGGTCAGATCCGGAAGGAAGCAGCCGCAACGAGCCCCGCTTGGGTCGTGATCAGCCTCTCACCCTCCCCACCACGTCTTGCTTCGGGTCAAACAGGCATGGCCCGATACCGGCCATAATCTGGTCTGGGGTTGAAGTCCGCCATATCGTTCAATACATACTGAACAAACCATACAGAGCGGGCAAGCCAACCAACCTGCCTGCCCCTCTATCGCCAATAAAGGATCCCCCGTGAAACCGTTTCCGCCCCTGCACAGGCTTTATCGTCTCGCCCGCGCTGCGGCCCTCTTTGCCGCCCTGCCGCTCGCTTCGCTCGCAAGCGATCTTGCGGAGCCGGCCAAAGAGCCGAATATCGCCTCCGTCACTGTCGCCTCCACCGCTCAAACCGATCTTGTCGGGCAGGTTGCCGTCTCGGGCACGCTGGTTGCCCAAGACGAAATCCTTGTCTACCCGCAAGTCAACGGCTCAACGATCGAGACTCTTCTCGTCGACATCGGCGATAGCGTGGCGGCCGGCGCGGTTCTGGCAAGGCTCAACAACAGCACGCTGGCCGCCCAGCTCGCCCAGTCCGAGGCCGAACACGCGCGCGCCAAAGCAAGCATCAGTCAGGCCCAAAGCCAGATTTTGTCCTCTCAGGCCAGCGCCACACAGGCCAGGGCCGCTCTGGAGCGTGCCCAAACCCTGCGCCAGAACGGCTCGGGCACACAAGCCGCCCTCGACCAAGCCATAGCCGCAGACCAAACCGCAAGTGCGGGCCTCACCTCGGCCAAAGACGGGTTGCTCGTGGCACAAGCCCAACTTGGCCAAGCCAAAGCCCAGCTCGACATCGCCAAGCTCAACCTTGACCGCGCCACCCTGCGCGCCCCCGCCGCCGGCCTGATTTCGGACCGCAACGGACAGATCGGCGCGATTGCCTCCTCAGGCGGCGAGCCGATTTTCCGGATCATTCGGGATGGCGCGCTCGAGGTCGAAGCCGAAGTGATCGAAACCGCTCTGGGCAGCATCTCGGTCGGTGACACAGCCCGCCTCACCATCGCCGGTGCAGGCGAAACGCAAGGCACCGTCCGCCGCATTTCTCCAACAGTCGATCCCCGCAACAGGCTCGGAAAAATCCGCATCGCGCTCTCCGATGTCACGGGCCTGCGCTCCGGCCTCTTTGCAAGCGGTCAGGTGATCGTTGAAGAGCACAGCGGCCTGTCTGTCCCGACAACCGCCGTTCTCGCTGACAGCAAGGGCAATTATGTTCTGGTTGTGGGCGAAGACTCTCTCTTGGAGGAGCGGCGCATTTCAACAGGGCTGATATGGAACGGCCAGCGCGAAGTCACCAAAGGGCTGTCCCTCAATGAAACAGTCGTTGCGCGCGCCGGCGCGTTCTTCGCCGATGGCGACAAAATCAACCCTGTCTTTCCAGACGAAAGCCCCTCCGAATGAATATGTCCACATGGGCGATCCGCAAGCCCGTCCCATCGCTCGCCTTCTTTCTGGTGCTGGTCATTGTCGGCATCACGGGCTTCATGCGCCTGCCTGTCACCCGCTTTCCAAACATCGACATCCCGATCATCACGGTGGATATCTCACAGTCGGGGGCCGCCCCCTCTGAAATTGCCAACCAGATCATCAAACCGGTCGAAAGCGCTGTGTCTGATGTGTCGGGCGTCAATCACGTCACCGCGACAGCAACCGACGGACACGCCAATGTTGTGATCGAATTCGACCTTGAAGTCGACACCGACCGCGCGCTCAATGACATCAAAGACGCCATCGCAGGCGCACAGGACGAGCTTCCCGAAAGCGCCACCGAGCCAAACATTCAACGCCTCGACGTCACAGGCCAGCCGATCCTGACCTATGCGGTCTCCGATCCGACCCAATCCATCGAGGCGCTGTCCTATTTTGTGGATGAAATAGCCGCCCGCGAGCTGACAAGTGCAACCGGCATCGGCAAAGTCAGCCGGATCGGCGGCGCAGATCGCGCCATAGAAGTCGAGCTAAGCCCGGAGCGCTTGCTCGCCCTCGGCCTCACCGCCAGCGACGTGAACACCCAGTTGCGCCAGAACAACATTGATCTCGGCGGCGGCTCCGGCGATCTGGCCGGTCAGGAATACTCGATCCGCGCGCTTGGAAGCGCCCCGACACTCGCAGACCTCGCCGCAACCCCGATCACCCTCTCGGGCGGCGGCTCTGTGCGCCTTGATGACTTGGGCACAGTGACAGACGGCGCCGAAGACCCGGAGTCTTTTGCCATGTTCAATGGCCAGCCCGTTGTCGCCTTTGGCGTCTTTCGGGCCACGGGCGCAAGCGATCTCACGGCAGGCGACAATGCTAAAGCCCGCATCGCCAAACTGGCAGAGACCTATCCCAATGTCACATTCGCACTGATCGATGACGCGACCCGCTACACCAACAGCACCTATCACGCCGCCATGGAAACCCTCTATGAGGGCGCTGCCCTCGCCATCATTGTGGTGTTTCTCTTCCTCAAAAACTGGCGCGCCACACTCATCACAGCCGTCGCGCTTCCGCTCTCGATCATTCCAACCTTTATTGTCATGCAAATGCTGGGCTTCTCGCTCAACACAGTGTCCCTTCTCGGGATCACGCTGGTCACAGGTATTCTGGTTGATGACGCGATTGTCGAAATCGAAAATATCGTGCGTCATATTCATATGGGCAAGCCGGCCTACGAGGCCTCCGAAGAGGCCGCCAGCGAAATCGGAACAACAGTGGTCGCCATCAGCTTCACAATCGTGGCTGTCTTTGCCCCGGTCAGCTTCATGTCGGGCATCGCGGGCCAGTATTTCAAACAGTTCGGCCTGACAGTCGCTGTGGCCGTGCTGTTCTCGCTGCTTGTCGCGCGTCTCATCACCCCGATGATGGCCGCCTATTTCCTGCGCGATGGTCAGCCCACCGCAGAAGCCGAAAAAGATGGCCTCCTCATGCGCCAGTATATGAGGGTTCTGGCATGGACCCTGCGCCACCGCGCCATGACATTGATCATCGGACTCGCGATCTTCACAGGCTCGATCTATTCGGCAACGCTGCTGCCCACAGAGTTTGTGCCGCCCTCCGACACAGGCCGCGCCATTGTCTCCATAAAGCTTCCGCCCGGCTCCCTGATGGAAGAGACCCGCGCCTCGGCCCGCGACATAACCCAGCTCATCCGCACGATCCCGGAGGTGCAGACCGTCTTTGTCGATGGCAAAACCAGCGAAGCCAGCCTGCGGATAGGCTTTGGCTCCAAGCTCACCCGTGACCGCTCGTCCTTTGAAATCACCGACGAGCTGTCCGAGCTGCTCAGCGACATCAAAGATCTGCGCCTCTTTGTCCTCTCCGAAGACGGGACACGCGACCTCACAATCTCGGTGCTCGGTGATGATGTCGAGCGCGTGTCAGCAGCGGCCAAATCTCTTGTCAGCGCAATGAATGCCCTCCCCCAGATCGAGGGCGCCTCCAGCGAGGCCGCACTTGTGCGCCCCGAAATCCAGATTGTTCCCAATGCAGAGCTTGCCGCCGAAATGGGGATCACTTCAGCTGCCCTCGCCTCCACATTGCGGATCGCCACAATCGGCGATACCGGCAGCAACGTCGCCAAATTCAACACAGGCGAGCGGCAAATTCCGATTATTGTCCGCATGGAGGCCGATGCGCGAGAAGACCTCTTCCGCCTTGCCGGTCTGCGCATCCCGACCCAAACAGGAACACCGGTTCCGCTGGATGCGATTGCCGACATCACGCTCTCCACAGGCCCGACCTCGATCGAACGCTATGACCGGCAATACCGCACAAGCGTCCAAGCCGATGTTGCAAACGGCTTTTTCCTCGGAGAAGCCACATCTGCGGTAAACGCCCTGCCGATTGCGCAGACTATGCCCCAAGGCACAGCCATTCAGGCGAGCGGCGACGCCGAAGTCATGGGCGAAATCTTCCTCCAGTTCGGCCTTGCCATGGGCGCGGGGATATTGCTCGTCTATGTCGTGCTTGTCCTGCTGTTCTCCAGCTTCATGACCCCCGTCACAATTCTGATGTCACTGCCACTCGCCATCGGCGGCGCGATCTTCGCGCTCTATATCTATGGCGCAGGGATTGGCCTGTCTGTGGTGATCGGCTTTCTCATGCTTATGGGGATTGTCACCAAAAATGCCATCATGCTGGTCGAATTCGCGCTCGAAGCCATGCACAAAGGCGTTGATAAAACCTCGGCCATGCTCGATGCGGGGCACAAACGCGCCCGCCCGATCATCATGACAACCATCGCCATGACCGCCGGCATGGTCCCCTCCTCGCTCGCGATAGCCGAGGGCGGCGAATTTCGCGCGCCGATGGCTGTTGCGGTGATCGGCGGGCTTCTGCTCTCCACCGTTCTGTCGCTGCTCTTTGTGCCATCATTGTTCAGCGTGGTTGACGGCGCACGGCGTCGGGTGCTGCGCGGTCTGGTCGAGCGCCTCGGCGCCAATCAACCCCCAAATCACCCCCAATGAGCGGGCCAACCCCACACGCGCCCCAGGATGACAAAAGGATAGCCCATGCGCCACACCCTTGAAGAGACACGCAGCGCCTTTATCGAAAAGATCGGCCTCAAAGCCCAGGCCGACGGGCTGCCAAGGATAGCGGGCCGCGTTCTGGGCCTGTTGATCTGGGATGGCACAGCCGTCAGCTTCGCAAGCCTCGCCGACCAGCTCATGGTCAGCCGCGGCAGCATCAGCTCGGCCACGCGGATCCTGCTCGAACGCCGCCTGATCAAACGCATCGCCAAAGCCGGCGAGCGGCAGGACTTCTTTCAACTGAGCGACGCGCCCTATGTGAGCATGATGGAAGCCACCAAAATCAGTCTGGACAACGCAAAAGACGAAATCGACGCGACGCTCAACGACATTCCCGACGCCCAAACAGAGATCAAAGCCCGCGTTGCTGCCTATGCCGATTTCTATGGCAAAATGTCCAAAGCGGTGGACGGGATCCTCACAGACATGAGGTCCTGAGGGCCGCTGCGCCGAGCACAGAGGCAATCTCACAGTGGCGGCGGACCGCCAAGCCGCCTATCAAAGCCGCGCGCCGTGACAAACCACTCTGCCCGCGCAACGCTGCGCCCATAAGCGAACAGGCCACAGCCTGCAGACAACACACAAGCAACCGCCGGCCTTACGGCACTGCGCTGGTTTCGTCATTCTAATTTTTGGTATAATTTGTATCGTAAGAGAGATATATTTTTGACAGGCTTTATTAGGTTTGGCGGTGACCTACTCTCCCACACCTTA
>JAHBAN010000113.1 GCA_018500075.1 Flavobacteriia bacterium
CTGGGGGGCTGGCCCCCCAGCGGGTCGGCGCCAGCCGAAACAGCTCGCGCAAAGAAAAAGGGCCGCTCTCGCGAGCAGCCCTGTTCCAAATTTGAGATCTGTCAAGCTTAGCGCTTGGAGAACTGGAAGCTGCGGCGCGCTTTGCGCTTGCCGTATTTCTTACGTTCCACAACGCGGCTGTCGCGTGTCAGGAAGCCGGCGGCTTTCAGGGCGCCACGCAGGCTGGGGTCATAGAGCTGAAGCGCTTTTGACACACCGTGCTTCACAGCACCCGCCTGACCGGACAGGCCGCCGCCCTTGACGGTGGCAACCACGTCAAACTGATCTTCCACGCCGGCAACCTCGAAAGGCTGGCGCAGGATCATTTGCAGCACAGGGCGCGCAAAATAGGTGTTCAGCTCTTTGCCGTTGACAATCACCTTGCCTGAACCGGGTTTGATCCAGACGCGGGCAACAGCGTCTTTACGCTTGCCTGTGGCATAGGCGCGGCCGAGCGCGTCGCGCACCGGCTCACGGGGTTCTGCCACGGCTGCGGCTACGGGGGCTGCGTCGCCAGCTACGGCGCTCAGCTCTTCGAGTGAGTTCACTTGATCAGCCATATCGCTCAGCTCCGTGTGTTTTTCTTGTTCATTGACTTCACATCAAGAACGGTTGGGTTTTGCGCCTCGTGGCCATGCTCTGTGCCGGCATATACGCGCAGATTTGTCATCTGCTTGCGGCTCAGCGGGCCGCCTGGAAGCATACGCTGAACCGCTTTGGTCACAACGCGCTCTGGGTGTGCGCCATCGAGGATCTGCTGCTTTGTGCGGCTCTTGATCCCGCCGGGGTGGCCTGTGTGCCAGTAGAAGTGCTCTTCGCGCTTCTTGCCGGTCAGCTGGATCTTTTCGGCATTGATGACAATCACATTGTCGCCCATGTCCATGTGAGGGGTAAACGACGGCTTGTGCTTGCCGCGCAGGCGCATCGCAATGATCGACGCAAGACGGCCAAGAACAACGCCTTCAGCGTCGATGATGATCCATTTCTTGTCGATATCTGCGGGGGTCGCAGTAAAGGTTTTCATGTTTGAAATCCTGATAATCGGGTTGGGCAAAGAGAAAGCCGCTCTCTGCTTGCGGGATGGGCGGGTTATATAGGGCCTGCGCGCGCAGTCAACCACTCAAAACGCGAATTAAATTATTGAAATCAATGTCTTATAAAATAGGTATTATTTTACCCCACTCAAGCACCCTATTTCGGCGGGATCGAATAGGTCAGTGTGGCGCGGGCGACGGGCATTTGCTCGCCCACAGAAAACAGCAAGACATCGCCCACAGCCAGCACGCGGCCAAGCTTGAGCAGCGTGCATTTCGCCAACAGGTCTTTTCCCGCAGCCGGCTTGCGCATAAAATCAAGGCTACAGCTGGTTGTCACCGCCAGCGCCTTCTTGCCGATCATCGCCAGAACCGTGGCATAAACCGCCACATCCGCGAGCATAAACATCGTCGGGCCAGACACGGTCCTGCCGGGGCGCAGGTGCTTCTCGGCAACCGGAAGGCGGATCTCGCTGTACATCTCCTGCACAGTTTCAACAACAAACTCCCCCGCCACCTGCGGAAAAACCTCATCCAGAAACGCCTGCAGCGCCAGTTTGTCCAGTTCCAAAGTCATCTTTACCTCCCGATCACTTGGGCATTAGACTGGCCTTGAGTGCATAGGAGAGCAAGATGAACCTTCTGGAACGTAACGACACAAACGCCGTCGCCCATGTGCGCATGACTGCCCCTGAGCGGCTCAATGCGCTCTCCGAGGAAATGCTCGCCGCCCTTCAGGCCGAGTTTGACGCGCTCAAACACGACCGCTCCATTCGCGCGGTTGTGCTGTCGGGCGCGGGCAAGGCGTTCTGCGCGGGCCATGATCTCAAACAAATGACAGCCGGGCGGCAGGCCGAAGATGGCGGCAAGGCCTATTTCAACGCGCTGTTTGCCCAATGTGCCAAGATGATGCTCAGCATCCGCGCCCTGCCCCAGCCCGTGATCGCCGCCCCCCACGGGATCGCCACTGCCGCCGGCTGCCAGCTTGTGGCGACGTGCGATATGGCCATCGCCCAGACCGGCACCCGCTTTGGCGTCAACGGGGTCAACATCGGGCTGTTCTGCTCCACCCCCATGGTCGCGCTCAGCCGCAACATCCCGCGCAAGCAGGCCTTTGAAATGCTCACCACAGGCAATTTCATCGAGGCCGACCGCGCCGTCGAACTTGGCCTTGTCAACCGCGTCGCCGACGATGCTGTGGCCGAGGCCCTCGCGCTCGCCCAGACAGTGGCCTCCAAGCTCGCCGCCGCCGTCAAGATCGGCAAGGAAGGCTTCTACAAACAAGCCGAAATGGGGCTGGAGGAGGCTTACGCCTATACCGGCGCGGCCATGGCCGAAAATATGCTCTACCGCGACACCGAAGAAGGCATCAGCGCCTTTCTCGACAAGCGCCCGCCCACATGGGAGCAATAGCGCACCGCTGCGCCGACCCTGTGCCGAACAAGCGCCGGCCCCGCGACGAACAAGCGCCGGCCCTGCGACGAAAGAGCGGCTTTCCCCGCCGCGCCGAGCGGCTATGCTGACATAACCCAGTTTGGTTCCAGTTTTCTCGCGAATGGTCTCGCCGATGCCCAAGTTTTACCGCCTTTGCCATAGTCTTGCCACATTTCGGGTGCAATCACGCCACAGACCGCAGCCGCAGGATGCTCACCCCTCCAAGGATCGCCGCAGGCTGTGCGCCAAGATGCTCAGGTGGGTCGCCGGCGGCGTCCTCTCCCTTGTGGCCACCCTCTCTCTGGCCGCAGATATGAGGCCGGTGGCCCACTCTGACTTTCCGCAGGATGATCTGGAAGAAGTGCTCCTCGGGCGCGATCTGTTCTTTGATCCGCTCCTGTCGGGCAATCGCAATATTTCCTGCGCAAGCTGTCATCACGGCGTGCTCGGCTCGGCAGATGGAGTCCCGCTGTCTGTGGGGGAAGGCGGCAAAGGTCTTGGCAAGCGCCGCCGCGGCACGCCAGAGGCCCCCGCCGCGCGCCATATCCCGCGCAACGCCCCGGCGATTTTCAATCTCGGCGCGCGCGATTTCACCATGCTCTTTCATGATGGCCGCGTCGCGCGCGACCCTGATGTGCCCTTCGGGATCAGGATGCCCGAGGGCAACGCGCTTGAGCGCCCCGCCACGAGCCTTTTGTCGGCCCAGGCCCTGCTGCCCCTCCTTAGCCCCGAAGAGATGGCCGGTGCTGTGGGCGAAAATCCGGTCGCCCAAGCCGTCAGCGCAGGGCAGATCCGTGGCCCGCGCGGCGCATGGGCCTTGCTCGCCGCGCGCATCGAGGCCGTGCCCGACTATCGCGCCCGGTTCACAGCCCTCAAACAGAGCACCGCACCGCTGCATATCTCCGACATCGGCAATGCCATTGGCGCTTTTCTCGCCTTCGAGTTTCGCGCCGATCAAAGCCCCTTTGATGCCTATCTGCGCGGCGAGAGCAACGCGCTCACAGCCCCGCAGGCGCGCGGCATGGCGTTGTTTTATGGCAAAGCCACCTGCTCAAGCTGCCACGCCGGGCGCTTTCAGACCGACAATGACTTTCACGCCATCGGCATTCCCCAGATCGGTCCGGGCAAAGACCACGCCAGCCGCGCCGACCATGGCCGCGCCGCCATCACAGGCGTGCCAGACGATGCCTATTGTTTTCGCACGCCGTCCTTGCGCAATGTCGCCCTGACCGCCCCCTATGGGCACTCGGGCGCCTACGCAAGCCTTGAGGCCGTGGTGCGCCATCATCTCGCGCCGCGCGAAAGCCTGATGGGGTTTGATCCAAGCACAGCGCCGCTGCCCGCGCTCGCCGGCTATGGTGCGGTGGTGCCGCAAATGCCGTCGCAAGAGGAGCTTGAGCGCATCAAAGCCGCCATCACCCTCGACATCCCGCCGCTCACAGACAGCGAAGTCAATGACATCATCTCTTTTCTTCACGCCCTGACCGATCCCAACAGCATCGGCGGCAAGCTCGGCGCGCCGGCCTCCGTGCCCTCTGGCCTGCCGGTTGATTCCATTCTTGACTAAGCCCTTTTCAAGCCGCGCCACTTGGCCTAAATGGCAGGGATGACAGAGAGATTACACATCATCGGCGGCGGCCTCGCAGGCTCGGAAGCCGCCTGGCAAGCGGCCCAAATGGGCGTGCCCGTCACCATCCATGAAATGCGCCCCAAGGTCGGCACATTTGCCCACCAGTCCGGCGATCTGGCCGAGATGGTCTGTTCCAACTCCTTCCGCTCTGATGACAGCGAGCAAAACGCCGTGGGCCTCCTGCATTGGGAGATGCGCGCCGCAAACGGCCTTATCATGGCCAGTGCCGACAAACACCGCCTGCCCGCAGGCGGCGCCTTGGCGGTCGATCGCGAGCCTTTTGCCGCCTCCGTCACAGCCACGCTCAAAGCGCACCCGCTGATTGAGGTCTCCTATGAGGAGATCACCGAGCTGCCCGCCTCGGGCCACTGGATCATCGCCACAGGCCCGCTCACCTCCGACGCCCTCAGCGCCGAGATCGCCCGCGCCACAGGCGCCGAGGCGCTGGCGTTCTTTGATGCCATCGCCCCGATTGTCTACACCGACAGCGTCAATATGGACGTGGCCTGGATGCAGTCGCGCTATGACAAAGGCGAAAGCGAAGAAGAGCAGAAAGCCTATCTCAACTGCCCGATGGATGAGGCGCAGTATAACGCCTTCATCGACGCGCTTCTGGCAGCGGAGAAAACCGAGTTCCGGATCGGCGAAACCGCGGGCTACTTTGACGGCTGCCTGCCGATCGAGGTCATGGCCGAGCGGGGCCGCGAAACCCTGCGCTTTGGCCCGATGAAGCCCGTCGGCCTCACCAACCCCCATGCGCCCGACGTCAAGGCGCACGCGGTTGTGCAGCTCAGATATGACAACGCCCTTGGCACGCTGATGAATATGGTCGGCTTTCAAACCAAGATGAAATACGCCGCGCAAAAAGAAGTGTTTTCCATGATTCCGGGGCTGGAAGAGGCGCGCTTTGCCCGCCTTGGCGGCATTCACCGCAACAGCTTTATCAACTCGCCCACGCTTCTGGACAACCAGCTGCGCCTCAAATCCATGCCCCATATCCGCTTTGCCGGCCAGATCACCGGCGTGGAAGGCTATGTCGAAAGCGCCGGCATGGGGCTGCTCGCGGGCCGCTTGGCCGCCGCCGAAATGCTGGGCCAGAGCCTCACAGCCCCCGCCCCCGAGACAGCAACAGGCGCGCTCGTCACCCATATCACCGGCGGCGCCGAGGCCAAAACCTTCCAGCCGATGAATGTCAATTTCGGGCTTTTCCCGCCCGTCGATGGCCTCAAATCAGGCCGCCGTGGCCGCAAAGACCGCTACTTTGCCTATACCGAGCGCGCCAAAGCCCTATGGAAAGACTGGCTGGACGCGCGCGGCTAAGCGTGCATAACTTCGGTCATGACAGACAGGTTTCTGGATAAGGCCTATGGCCAGTCAGGCGACACGCGCGATCTCTACGCCGCGTGGGCCAAATCCTATGATCAGGAGCTGGGCGAAGGCGGCTATGCCACGCCCGCCCGCTGCGCGGAGGCCCTCGCCAAACACAGCCGCGATCTCACAGCGCCGATCCTTGATTTTGGCTGCGGCACGGGGCTGTCGGGCCTCGCCCTCAAGCTGGCGGGCTTTGAGACCATCGACGGCGTCGATGTCACCGCCGATATGCTGAGCGGCGCGCGCAGCAAAAACCTCTATCGCACGCTGGAGCTGATCGCGCCAAACACCCCCCTCAGCCACGCGCCGGGCAGCTACGCCGCCATCACAGCCATCGGCGTGATCGGCACAGGCGCGGCCCCCGTCTCGGTCTTTGATATCATCATGAAAGGCCTCGCCTCGGGCGGTCTTGTCGTGCTCAGCCTCAATGATCACGCGCTGGAAGACCCCAATTTCGAAGGCAAACTCAACGACTATATCGACTGCGGCGCAGCCCGGCTCCTGCACAAAAGCTACGGCCCGCACATCCCCGGAATAAACCTCAACTCAAACGTCTACGTGCTTGAAAAATCGTGACATTCACCACCCGCTTTGCCCCTAGTCCGACCGGTCCGTTACACCTTGGCCACGCCTTTTCCGCGCTGCGCGCCGCCGATCTGGCCCGCGCCGCCAACGGGCGCTTTCTGCTGCGCATCGAAGATATCGACCAGAGCCGCGCCCGCCCCGAGTGGGAACACCAGATCTATGATGATCTCGCCTGGCTCGGCCTCACATGGGAGCGCCCCGTGTTGCGCCAGTCTGCGCGCCTCCCCGCCTACCGCGCCGCGCTCACGCGGCTCTGGGCGCTTGGCCAGCTCTATCCCTGCACCTGCTCGCGGCGCGACATTGCCGCCGCCGCCTCGGCCCCGCAAGAGGGCGTTCTGCCCGCCTTCGGGCCAGACGGGCTGATCTATCCGCGCACCTGCGCCCATGTGCCAAATCCGGCGTCGCCGCTGCCAAACGCCGTCTTGCGCCTCAATATGGCCCGCGCGCTGCGCTCCCTGCCCGATCCGCTCGAGTTCACAGAAACCGGCAAAGGCCCAAACGGCGAAACCGGCCAGATCACGCTCTCTCATGCCATGCTGCGCTCTGATGTGGGCGATGTCATTCTGGCCCGCACGGGCCTTGGCGCCTCCTATCACCTCGCCGTGGTGGTGGATGACGCCGCCCAAGCGGTCAGCCTCGTGCCGCGCGGCCAAGACCTGTTCACCGCAACAGCCATCCATCTTGTGTTGCAAAAGCTGCTCGGCCTGCCAACACCCGCCTATCACCATCACCGCCTGATACGCGACGAAAAGGGCAAGCGCCTCGCAAAGCGCGACGACGCCCGCGCCATTGCCCTCTATCGCGCCGAAGGCAAAACCCCCGCCGATATCCGCGAAATGGTCGGGCTTTAGTCGCCCATCGGCGTCATCAGTTCGCGCTCATCGCCCTCCATCACCGAGGTGTAAAAACACGAGCGCCGGTTTGTGTGACAGGCTGGCCCAACCTGCCGTATCACGAGCAAAAGCGCATCGCGGTCACAATCCACCCGCAGGTCAACAAGCTCCTGCGTGTGGCCGCTGGTCTCCCCCTTGACCCAAAAGGCGTTTCGCGAGCGTGACCAATAGGTTACGCGCCGTGTTTCAAGCGTTTTCTCGACCGCCTCGGCATTCATCCAAGCCATCATCAAGACCTCGCCACTGGCTTCATCCTGCGCAATCGCAGGAATAAGACCCTGCGCATTATAGCTGAGAGAGTGTGCATCAAAGCGCATGATCTGTCCTTTTCTTGGGCCGCCATTATGGCTATCTATGCCAAGTTAGCGGAGAAAAGACCATGAGCAATGACACCGACCTGATCAAACTCTACTCCGCCCGTATCCTCGCGCTCGCTGCGGATATGTCCGGTCTTGAGCGGCTCGCCGCCCCCTCCGGCACAGCCCACCGGCGCGCGCCGCTCTGCGGCTCCAATATCACGGTTGATGTGGCCCTTGAGGGCGGCAAAATCACAGGCTTCGGGCAGGATGTGAAGGCCTGCGCCCTTGGTCAGGCGGCAGCCTCTGTTGTCGCGGCCCATGCGATCGGCCGCACCCGTGCCGAGATCCAGACCGCCCATGACCAGCTCCTCGCCATGTTGCGCAGCGATGGCCCCACCCCAGAGGCCCCCTTTGACGAGCTGAAAGTTCTGCTGCCCGCGCGCGACTATAAAAACCGTCACGCCTCGATCATGCTCTGCCTTGACGCCACGCTTGATGCAATCGACGCCGCCTCGGCCTAGCCCCCACAGCCCGCCTAACAAAAAAACCGCCGCACTCTTTTCAGAGGCGGCGGATCAAGTGCGTATGTTTGCAAGCTGGCGACGAAGAAGAAAGGCAGGCCTAATTCGCTGGAACGGCAGTCTGTCTCTCGGCGCGCGTCTGGGACGGTGCGCGCCAAAATGGCGCAAACATACGGGGCAGAAGTCAGGGTAGACGTCTGGGCAAAACCGTGGGCCAGCGCCCCGTCAGATCAGGCTCGGAAGGTGCAGCGCCACGACAAGCATGGTCAGCAATGACACAGCGCCAAGCGCATCGGCGAGCAGGCTGGTCTGCGCGCGGGCAATCACGTCTTTCACATCTTTGATCATTTTGAGGCTCCAATCCTGAGTCTGTTCTCGGTGTTGCCTCTTTGTTCTCATTTTGCGCGCCATCTGTAAAGAACTTTTTGAGAACATTTGCGATTAATGTGAGAACAAATAGCCTAACCCACAGATATCAAACGAATAGCCTGATCCTGCTCCATCAGCCAAAGCAGCGCCCGCGCCGCCTGCCCGCGCGGTGTTTCTAGGCTCGGATCGTCGTTGAGCAGCTTTCGCGCATCGCTCTGCGCCACTTTCATCAGCGCGCTCTGGCGCTCCAGATCCGCCACTCGAAAGCGCGGCAGCCCCGACTGCGCCGTGCCAATCAGATCGCCCGCGCCGCGCATTTCAAGGTCCACTTGCGCAATCACAAAGCCGTCTTCAGTGTCGCGCAGCGTGGTGAGCCGCCGCTCCGCGCCCTCGTTCATCGGCGCGCGATACATCAAAAGACAGGTCGACGCGCCGCTGCCGCGCCCCACGCGCCCGCGCAGCTGGTGAAGCTGGGACAGCCCAAAGCTCTCGGCCCGCTCGATCACCATAATCGTCGCATTGGGCACATCAACGCCCACTTCAATCACCGTGGTCGCCACCAAAACAGAGAGATCGCCGCGCTGGAACGCCGCCATGGCCGCATCCTTCTCCTCGGGTGGCATCTGCCCGTGCACAAGCCCGACGCGCCCCTCCCCAAGGCGCGCGCGCAGAGCCTTAAAGCGCTCCTCGGCCGCGGCCAGGTCCACGCTCTCGCTCTCCTCCACCAAAGGACAGACCCAATAGGCCTGCTTGCCCTCGGCCACAGCGCTCTTGAGGTGCGCGATCACCTCATCCATGCGCTGCGTGTTGATCAGCGCGGTCTTGATCGGCTGGCGCCCCGCGGGCTTCTCGTCAAGCACCGACACATCCATATCGCCATATTGCGCCAGCGCCAGACTGCGCGGAATGGGCGTCGCGGTCATCACCAGAACATCGGCGCTCACGCCCTTCTTGCCCAGCTCGAGCCGCTGGCGCACCCCAAAGCGGTGCTGCTCATCGACAATCGCGAGCCGCAGATCGTCAAACGCCACATCCTTCTGAAACACCGCATGGGTGCCCACAAGAATATCGATCTCCCCGCTGGCCAGCGCAGCCAGCTTCTCGCTCCTCACCCGCCCCTTGTCGCGCCCTGTCAAAAGCTCAAGCCGCACCCCCGCGGCCGCCGCCAGCGGTTGCAAGCCCTGCAAATGCTGACGCGCCAGAATTTCGGTGGGTGCCATCATAACCCCCTGCCCGCCCGCCTCCACAGCAACCAGCAGCGCCATCAAGGCCACAAGCGTCTTGCCCGCGCCCACATCGCCCTGCAACAAACGGTTCATCCGCGCCGGCTGGGCCATATCCGAAGCAATCTCGGCAACCGCCCGCCTCTGCGCGGCTGTGGGGGCAAACGGCAGGCTTTCCAAAACACGCGCGCGCAACGCGCCATCGCCCGTGCTCGCCCGCCCCTTGCCCTTGCGGCGGCTCATCCGCGCCAAAGCCAGGGTCAGCTGATGGGCAAAAAACTCGTCATAGGCCAGCCGCTCCCGCGCCGGGGCCGTCGCCGCCAGATCTTGCAGGCCCTGGGGCGAATGCGCCGCTCGCGCCGCATCTGCCCAGCCCGGCCAGCCCGCCTGACGCAGCTGTTCGGCATCGGCCCATTCGGCAAGCTCGGGCAGCCGCAAGAGGGCCGCGCGCGTCGCCTTATACATCCCCTTCTGGCTCACCCCCGCAGTCAGCGGATAGACCGGCTCAAACACAGGCAACTCCGCAGCCTCCGTGAGCGGCAAAACATGATCGGGATGGGTCATCTGGATCACGCTGTCAAACATCTCGAGCTTGCCCGAGACAAGCCGCCGCGCGCCGACGGGCAGGATTTTTTGCAAATACTCCCCGCGCGCATGAAAAAACACGAGCTCAAACCGCGTCCCGCTGTCCTCAACCTGCACCCGCGTTGGCCGCCCGCGCGCCCGCGCCGGATGATGCTGGATCACCTCGACTTCAACGGTCGCCACCGCCGGAAACGCAAGCCCCAGAACACTGGGGCGCACCGAACGGTCGATCCCGCTGTATGGCAGCGTAAAGACCAGATCACGCGGCTTGAAAACATCCAGCTGCTCCAGAAGCGCCGCCGTCTTCGGCCCGACGCCCTCCAGCGTCTCAAGCCCCGCAAACAAGGGAAAAAGCTCTGGCGGCCGCCCGCTCATAGCCCCTCCACGAGCGCGATCCAGCCGTCTTCATCAATCGTTTCAATGCCCAGCTCCGCCGCCTTCTTGGCCTTGCTGCCCGCCCCCGGCCCCGCGATCAGCAAGTCGGTCTTGGCCGAAACACTCCCCGCAACCTTGGCCCCGAGGCTCTCGGCCCGCGCCTTGGCCTCCGCGCGCGTCATTTTTTCAAGCGTGCCGGTAAAAACCAGCGTCTTGCCCGCCACGGGGCTGTCACTGCGCGCGGCCTCGGCGTCTTGCACCTCAAGCTGTGCCACCAGCCGCAAAATGCTGTCGCGCTCATGATCCTGCGCAAAAGCCGTCACCAGCGCCCGCGCCATCACCTCGCCCACCCCGTCAATGCTGAGAAGCTCGGCCCAAGCCGCGCTTTCCTCGTCTTGGGCGGCGCGCACCGCGCTCACAAACCCCTCCCAATTCAGATAATAATTGGCAAAGAGCTTGCCCGCCTGCTCGCCCACATGGCGAATACCAAGCGCAAACAACAGCCGCGCAAAGCCGATCCTGCGCTTTTGCTCGATCGCCTCAAACAGCTTCTCTGCCGAGCGCGCGCCCCAGCCCTCGCGGTTCCTGAGCTTGGTCAGATTGGCCGCATCGCGCGCCGCAAGCGTGAAAATATCGGCCGGCTCGCGGATCGCGAGCTGATCATCCTGATAAAACATCTCGATCTGCTTTGCGCCCAGCCCGTCAATGTCAAACGCTTTGCGCGACACAAAATGCTTTAGCTTTTCAACAGCTTGCGCCGGACAACTCATCCCGCCGGTGCAGCGGCGCACCGCATCCCCCGCCTCGCGCACAGCCTCCGAGCCACATTCGGGGCAGATCTCGGGAAAGACATAGGGCTGCGCCCCGGACGGGCGCTGGCTCAGGTCCACATCGGCAATCTTGGGGATCACATCACCGGCGCGATAAACCTGCACCAGATCGCCGACGCGAATATCCTTGCCGCCGCGAATGCCGGCGCCCTTATTGTCGCGCCCCAGAATATAATCCTCGTTGTGCAGCGTCGCGTTTGACACAACAACCCCGCCAACCGTCACAGGCTGAAGCCGCGCCACAGGGCTGAGCGCGCCGGTGCGCCCGACCTGAATATCGATCCCCTCAAGCCGCGTCCACGCCAGCTCGGCGGCAAATTTATGGGCAATCGCCCATCGCGGCGTGGTGCTGCGAAAGCCGAGCCGCGCCTGAAGCGCCAGATCGTTCACCTTATACACCACACCGTCAATATCATAGGGAAGCTGGGCGCGCGCCGCCCCGATCCTGTCGTAATGCGCCACAAGCTCTTTGGCCCCCGCACATAGCGCCGTCAGCGGGTTGGTCTCAAAGCCGAGCGCCTGCAGCCGCGCGATCGCCGCCATCTGGGTCGTCGCCAAAGGCTGCGACAGCTCCCCCCAGGCATAGGCAAAAAACGCCAGAGGCCGCGCGCGGGTGATCTTCGGGTCAAGCTGGCGCAAGGAGCCGGCCGCCGCATTGCGCGGGTTGGCAAAGCTCTTGGCGCCGCGGGCCTCCTGGGCCGCGTTGAGCGCGGCAAAATCCGCGTGGCGCATATAGACTTCGCCGCGCACCTCCAAAATATCGGGCGCCCCGACAAGCTGCTGGGGAATGCTCGCAATCGTGCGCGCATTGGCGGTGACGTTTTCGCCCGTCGTCCCGTCGCCGCGCGTCGCCGCCTGAACAAGCCGGCCCTGTTCATAGCGCAAAGACAGGCTCAACCCGTCGATCTTTGGCTCGGCCGTAAAGCTCAGCTCCGCCTCGCCCAGCCCCAGAAACTTTGCCGAACGGGCGACAAACTCTGCCACATCCTGCGTCTCAAACGCATTGCCAAGCGAGAGCATCGCCTGCGCGTGGCTGACTTTGGAAAAGCCCTCCGCGGGCGCCGCCCCGATGTGCTCGCTCGGGCTGTCGGCGCGTTTCAGCGCGGGAAAGCGCGCCTCGATGTCCGCGTTGCGCTGCTTGAGGCGGTCATAGTCCGCATCCGAAAGCTCGGGCGCATCCTTGCCGTGATAGGCGGTGTTTGCCGCCGCCAGCGCCGCTGCAAGCCGCTCCAGCTCCGCGCGCGCGTCAGCCTCAGTCAAAGTCGTCACGTCCTGCTCCGCCACACGCGCCCCCGATTTGCGTTGTCCTGATGCCTTCATGCCTCAAGTTTGCCCAGAGTGCCAGCCTGCGGCAACAGAGAAAACCGGCCCGCACAGGTCACAGGGCACAGCTCACAGGGCACGCGCCGCCAAACGCAAAACAGGCGCAGCCAATCTGCTGCGCCCGCCTGACAAAAGCCTTGTGGTGTTGGCCCTTAAGCCCCGAGCGCGAGCGGCGCTGTCTCCAGCGTTTCGGGTTGCGGGTCGCGCAAGACATAGCCACGGCCCCAGACCGTCTCAATGTAATTCGCCCCATCCGTGGCATTGGCGAGCTTCTTGCGCAGCTTGCAGATAAACACGTCGATAATCTTGAGTTCCGGCTCATCCATCCCGCCATAAAGATGGTTGAGAAACATCTCTTTGGTCAGCGTCGTGCCCTTGCGCAGCGACAACAGCTCGAGCATCTGGTATTCCTTACCCGTCAGATGCACAGGCTTGTTGTCAGCCTCCACAGTCTTGGCGTCCAGATTGACCAAAATCGCGCCGGTCTTGATGATTGATTGGGAATGGCCCTTGGAGCGGCGGATGATCGCATGGATGCGCGCCACAAGCTCCTCGCGGTGAAACGGCTTGGTCATATAGTCATCCGCGTCAAAGCCGAAGCCCTTGATCTTGTTTTCGGTGTCATCAGAGCCGGACAGAATCAGAATCGGCGTGTCCACCTTGGCCAAGCGCAGCTGGCGCAAAACCTCGTGACCGTTCATGTCAGGCAGGCCGAGATCCAGCAAAATGAGGTCATAATCATAGAGTTTGGCAAGGTCGATGCCCTCCTCGCCCATGTCTGTTGTATAGACATTGAGGTTGGCATGGGTCAGCATCATTTCAATACTTTTGCTGGTCGTCGGATCGTCTTCAACGAGAAGGACGCGCATAATAAATTCTCCGCAGTTATTCTATCATTGAGGTTAAATCTGACTAAAAATGGTTAACCGCAGGTTACCGTAGCAAAAATAAATATTAAAACAACCTATGAGTGTTTGATCGCGCGCAGCTGGGTGACTTTCAATCCGTCGTCCCCATAGGCACGAACCGCATGAACCCACTCGAAAAATTCCTCCTCGCTCAGGTCGTAGTGGCTCATGGCTTCGGCTTGGCTCATCAGCCCGTACAGCACCGCCCGCACCACCAGCGCCTTACGCGATGCAACCCACCGTTGCGTATGTGCCGGCGGCAGATCGGCACGGGTGATCACCTTCCCGTCAGGGAGGCGAACAGCTCTTGGACCATCGACTTTCTTGAGATACATGGCATCAACCTTCTTTGTGTCATGGCCAAACTCGGCCAAACCGCTTAAAGAGGCGTGAAGTCAACCCGCAAGAAAACATCGCATTTTTCATTTGTTTTCAGAGAAATTTCCGGAGCCACCATGTCAGCCGCCCCCTCGCCCGCGCCCCAAAGCAAGCTCAACTCTCTCGGCTTTGCCAAACCCGAAAGCGAAACCCGCGTGGTTGTTGCCATGTCGGGGGGCGTGGACAGCTCGGTTGTGGCCGCCATGCTGGCCGAAGAGGGCTATGATGTAATCGGGGTCACGCTCCAGCTCTATGACCATGGCGCCGCGCTCGCCAAGTCGGGCGCCTGCTGCGCAGGGATCGACATTCACGACGCCCGCCGCGTCGCCGAAGAGATGGGCTTCCCACACTATGTCCTCGATTATGAGAACATTTTTAAAGATGCCGTGATCGACGAGTTCGCCGACAGCTACCTTGGCGGGGCCACCCCCGTGCCCTGCATCCGCTGCAACGAGCGGGTGAAGTTCAAAGACCTGCTCACAACCGCGCGCGACCTTGACGCCGATTGCATGGCCACAGGCCACTATATCCAGCGCAAGATCGGCGCCCGCGGACCCGAGCTGCATTCCGCCGAAGATGCGGGCCGCGATCAAAGCTATTTCCTCTTCTCCACAACGCCGGAGCAGCTTGACTACCTGCGCTTCCCGCTCGGCCATCTCCCCTCCAAAGACGCAACCCGCGCCCTGGCCGAAAAATACGGCCTCAAAGTGGCCAACAAGCCCGACAGCCAGGACATCTGCTTTGTGCCCAACGGCGATTATGCTGCCGTGATCGAAAAGCTGCGCCCCGGCGCGGCCGAGCCGGGCGAGATCGTTGACATGGACGGCACCGTCCTTGGCACCCACACCGGCGTTATTCACTATACAATCGGCCAGCGCCGCGGCCTCGGGATCGGCGGTCTGGCCGATCCGCTCTATGTGGTGAAGCTTGATGTCGATGCCAAACGCGTGGTGGTCGGCCCCAAAGAGGCGCTGGCCACGCGCCGCGTGCCGCTCGCCGAAATCAACTGGCTGGGCGATGATCCCTTTGACGCCGTGCCCGAGCGCCGTGTCGCTGTGCGCGTCCGCTCAACCCGCGCGCCCCGCGAAGCGATCCTGCGTGCCACAGGCCCCACCACAGGCGAGGTCGAGCTGCTCACCCCCGAAGAAGGCGTCAGCCCCGGTCAGGCCTGCGTGTTCTATGATCTCGAAGGCAGCCGTATTTTCGGCGGCGGCTGGATCGTGAAAGGCTGAACCGCACCCGCGCATGGCCTTTTCCCGTAGGGTGCGCATTCACTGCGCACCGCCCCACCGTGCGCTGCATTATCTTAATTTGCGTTAACCTTTGCTGAGTCAGCCGGTGCACGCCCTGTGCACGCGTGGTGCACGCATATCACCCCCCCCGAATCAGCCGGATCCGGCCCTGTTAACCCTGCGGCGCGCAGCCTTAACCAAATCTTGGCCCATCGCGGCCTGCGGCCAAACAGAACAGTTGACACAAAAAGAGAACATGAGTAGAACAAAAAGCAGTTTCACTCCGAGGAGGGCCAGCGGATGCTCACCAAAAAACAACTCGATCTGCTCGATTTTATCAACAAACGTGTCCAGCGCGACGGCGTTCCGCCCAGTTTTGACGAGATGAAAGAAGCCCTCGATCTGCGCTCCAAATCCGGCATCCACCGCCTCATCACCGCTCTGGAAGAGCGCGGCTTCATTCGCCGCCTCGCCCACCGCGCCCGCGCCATCGAAATTGTCAAACTCCCCGACAGCATGGCGCCCAAATCCGGCGGCTTCACACCCAAGATCATCGACGGGGACCGCCCCGACACACCGCGCCCCGCCGCCGCCCGTCCGGTGGGCCATGTCTCCGCTCAGGAAGTGCCTGTCATGGGCCGGATCGCCGCCGGCGTCCCCATCGCCGCCATCAGCGAAGTCTCCCACAACGTCGCCGTGCCCACCAGCATGATGCGCGACGGTGGCGAGCATTACGCCCTTGAGGTCAAGGGCGATTCCATGATCGAAGCCGGGATCAACAATGGCGATGTGGTCGTCATTCGCGAAACCCAGACCGCCGAAAACGGCGATATCGTCGTGGCGCTCATCGAAGATCAGGAGGCCACGCTCAAACGCTTTTTCCGCCGTGGCAACGCCATCGCCCTTGAGGCCGCAAACCCCGCCTATGAAACGCGGGTATTCCCTGACGATCAGGTCAAAGTCCAAGGCCGCCTTGTCGGCCTGATCCGGACCTATTAGAGCGGCTCACCTGTTCCAGAGCCTGCGGCCCGTGCTCTCGCGGGCCGTTTTTATTTTGAGCTGATCCCCCTCAAAATAAAGCGCGATAGCGCCGGTCTGGCGCAGTCGCGTCTTATCAAAGACAAGACAGGGCATCTCGCGCTCAAGCTCGCCCACCACGACCAGAATTTGCCCCGCCGCGCATTCGGCGGCTGCAACCGCCGCCTTGCCGCGCAGATGGCGCAGCCGATAGGCGGCCAAGGCCCCGGCCTCGCTCCAAAGCGCCGCAGCCGCCGCCTGCCCGCGCAAATCACCGTCGTTCTCAAGCCAGCCGCGCGCCACAAACCCGCTGCTCGAAGGCGCACTCAGCGCCCGCCCCGCCTCGGTCATCACCCCGACAAGCTGGCCAGTGTCGGAGATCAGAACATCAGGCCGCTGTGTCTGCGCCCAAAGCCCCAGAGCCACAAGCATCGGCAGCCCCCCGAGCAGCCGCGCACGCCCGCGCCAAAGGACAAGCCAGAGTGCCCCGAGCATCAGCACCGCCAGCACATAAGGCTCAGGCGCCACCACAGCGCCCCGCGCGCCCTCCAGCTCGGCAAAAAAACCGGCCACCGACAGGATCCACGCAATCCCCAGCTCCATGACATAAAACCCGAGCGAAGACAGCCCGAGCGGCCATAAAAGCAAGGCAATCACCCCCGCCGGGATCACCACCGCCCCCATCAAGGGCACCGCCAGCACATTGGCCAAGAGGCCGTAATGGGCAAACTGGTTGAAATGCGCCGCCGCCACAGGGGCCGTGGCCAGCCCCGCCACCAGCGATGTGATCACCACGGTGAAGACGGGGCGCAGAAATTTCGGCCCCAGCGAAATCTGATACTCCCGCAGCGCCGCAAAGACCGCCACAAGCGCGGTGGTCGCCGCAAACGACATCTGGAAACCGGGGCCAAGCAAAGCCTCGGGCTGCCAGATCAAAACGATCAGAGCGGCCGTCGCCACCGCGCGCAGGCTGATCACCCGCCGCTCGAAAAACACCGCCCCAAGCGCGACCATAGCCATGATAAAGGCGCGCTCCGTCGCCACAGATCCGCCCGAGAGCAAGAGATAGAAAAAAGAGACCACAAGCGCCCCCAAGGCGGCTGTTTTGCGGATCGGCAGACGGTGGCGCAGGGCCGGGCTGAGCACAAGCCCATAGCGGATCGCGCCAAAGACAAAGCCGCAGAGCAGCCCCATATGCAGCCCCGAAATCGCCAGCAGATGCGCCAGATTGGTGTGCCGCAGCCGATCGACCGTGACAGGCGACATGGCCGAGCGGTCACCCGCCATAATGGCCGCGGCAAAGGCACCGGTCTCGCCCTCGATCTTCTGGCGGACAAAATCGGCAAAGCGGTAGCGCGTCCGGCTGATCAGCGCCCCGCTGCCCGCGCCCGCAGGCGCCAACAGCATCAGCGGCGTGCGGCTATAGCCGATCGCTCCGAGCTTTTGAAACCAGGCATGGCGCTGGAAGTCAAAGCCGTTCGGCTCCACAGGCCCGGACGGCGGCGACAGATGCGCCGTGATCAGAACGGTGCTGCCCGCCACAGGGACAGGGCCGGCCTGCGGGCCGTGCAAAGAGATGCGCACCCGTGTCGGCGTCCGGCTCGGCGGCATCCGCTCCAGAATCACCTGATCCAGCGTCAAACGCAGCGCGCCACTGGCCGAACGGTCGATTAACACAATCCGCCCCTCCACCGCGCCATAATC
>JAHBAN010000157.1 GCA_018500075.1 Flavobacteriia bacterium
CCCGCCGCCGCCACTCCTACCTCTGGCAGGACTGGTGCGTGCAGGCCATGCTCGAGGGCCTCGGCCCCGATGCCTTCATCGGCACCTCCAATGTCCATATCGCCATGCGCCGCGATATCGAAGCCATCGGCACAAACGCCCACGAGCTGCCCATGGTCTACTCCGCCCTCGCCCGCTCCGACGCCGAGCTGGCCCAAGCCCCCTATGAGGTGCTCTCCGATTGGCACGAAGAGCACGACGGCAACCTGCGCATCATCCTGCCCGACACCTACGGAACCGAAGGCTTCCTTGCGCGCGCCCCCGACTGGCTCGCCGGCTGGACAGGCATCAGGATCGACTCAGGCGATCCGGCCACAGCCGCCGAAGCCGCCATCCGCTGGTGGCAAAGCCGCGGCGAAGACCCGACCAAAAAACTGGTCATCTTCTCCGATGGTCTGGATGTCGACAAAATCCTCGAACTCCACACCCAGTTTTCCGGCCGCGTCCGCCCCTCCTTCGGCTGGGGCACCCTCATGACAAACGACTTCCGCGGCCTCACAAAAGGCAACGCCCTCGCGCCCTTCTCCATGGTCTGCAAAGCCGTCTCGGCCAACGGCAACCCCACAGTGAAGCTGTCCGACAACCCCCGCAAAGCCATGGGGCCAAAGGCAGAGATCGAACGGTATAAACGGGTGTTCGGGGTCGGCGAGCAGAGTGAGATGGAGGTTGTGGTTTAGTGCCCAGTGAAGTCGAGCCCGAATAGTTCAGACAAGATGGCTTCCACAACATCTCGATAATCCAACAAATCGCGGTCCGATATGTCAACGGTTGCCCGCTCATGGATCAACTTATTTCGGCGATTGTAATAGTGAGCTGCCTTTCTCCAAAGGCTGTCATCAAAGGATGTAAGTTCCTTAACTTTGTCAATAACGTTCCTACGGTCCGCAAAAAGTTCTGCGATCTGCTTGTCTGTAAAGTAACGCTCCTTGTGATTAACAAGATATTCCTTCAATCCAATTTCAAAGTTACTGTCCAAAAGAATTAGAGCAATACGGTTTTTCGTATCATGCTTGTTTCTGCTGTGAACAATATCAACAACACTCATTGCTTCAACTAAGCCACGCGTCCAAGGCTCTTTCGACATCGCCTCTTTGTTCTGATCTATCACTCTTTCAGAATAGGCTTTCTTCCTGCCTCTCGGCATCGGCAAATCGACAACTCGTTTAAGCACTTCAGGCTTTTCGATCTCAACAACTTCTGCTTCACCTGTTTGATAGGCGACGATCTCATCTCTTCGGTTCTTCAGTCTACGAGACAACTTCACGTATCGCGTCATTAACGCAACAACCTGCGGTCTAATTTGGGCAAAGGTTGGATGGCTCCAATTCAAACTTCTTTTGTTGGATGTCCAAGGCAACATCTCTGGCGCGCCCTGCAGCTCAACGATCACACGAGCCATCGACGCATCTGGGTGAGGAACACCAGCTTCTCCGCTATAGAAACCCACCTCATAGCTCTTTTCATGAGCAACAATGAGTCTCCCGTTGCAATAAAAATAGCGCCGTAGTTTTCTTCTTGCGGATTTCTATCTTGTAGTAAGCCCGCAGAAATCTTCACTGTCACTTGGGTTCTGTCATCAGGCATAATTTTGAATGATGAAAACACAGGTAAAAAATCAGGGTGATATGCCCAATTACTATAAGAAATGCTGGATGCTGGGGTGCCGTTTACTCTTATTGTTACGCCCTGGTTGACGAAGGTTGCATAAGCGGACGATATCGCTTCACGCAGTTTTTCTATGTAGCTCAGATCAAAACCCTGCCTGAGTTCAGTAACTCGAACCTCGGTTGAATCTTCTGAAATTTCGCTTACCTCTCGGGCCTCGATGTCCCAAGAGTCATCTGCGAGCCAATCGCTTGATAAAACTACGTTCAAGGTAGGCCCAGCGCCTTTGCGCGTGCGTATATCAACACGCTCTCCCAGTGCCACACCCGCACGTTTTCCACCTACTCCAAAAATTCCAATTAGTTCGGCATTGTCCACCGTTCTCGAAGCCCCTGGAGACACAAGAAGCTGAATATCGTCGCGATGCACTCCACCTGCATTATCTTTCACTACGATTGTTTGTCTATCAGCAGCTAAAAATAGTTCGACAACTAGTTCTCGTGCGCGACCACCAGAAATCCAATGATCTATTGCATTGTCAATTAGTTCGAAAAGCGATGTCTCGATGTCGTAGTCAGCGATTATTGAGCGGAAGAGTCTCTTCTGCGGTGTCGCATCTATCAAATAGCTAATAACGGGCAAAAACACATCTCCAAGTTGTCCTGATAGAAGCTGGAAATCAAAACCAACGCAACCAACTTTTAATCACTCCTCCCCCGTCACCTTCCCGCGCATCGCTTTCACATCGCCGCGCACTTTCTTCGCCTTGAGCCGCCGTTTCTGGCTCCCGTAAGTCGGCTTCGTCGCGATGCGGCGTTTCGGCTTTACCAGAGCCGCCCGCACAAGCGCGATCAGCCGCTCCCGTGCGATCTCGCGGTTCCTTGCCTGCGAGCGGGTGTCTTCCACCTGAAGCACAATCGCGCCGTCCTTGGTCCAGCGCCGGCCCGCGAGCTTGCGCAGCCGCGTCTTCACGGGCGCGGGCAGGTGCGGCGAGCGCTCCGCCTCAAAGCGCAGCTCAACAGCCGTGGAAACTTTATTTACATTTTGCCCGCCAGGCCCGCTGGAGCGCACAAAATTTTCAAAAATTTCCCAATCCGCGATCTGGATCTCATCTGAAATGGTTAACGGCATTTTTCTCTTCAGGCGGTGCACGCATTGTGCACGGGGTGTGCACGCTTTTCACCCCCCCTGTTTTCACATTTGAGTCGAAAGGTAAAAGGGCCGCTCGATCCTGTCGAACGGCCCCCGAGATTTTAGGAGGTGGGCTGGTTAGGGCGCACCAATCCGTGGTTTTTCGAAACTAGGGGCTGCCCTAAATCCGCGTCTCCCGAACTGTCCCAAGACCATTCTCCGGTTTCCCATTAGACACTAGAGCACCTCCTTTCAGCTGTTGTAAGATAGCTTCAGACTGGCACAGAGAGCGCATATGTCAAACAAAATGTTGTGTATTTTTTGTAACGCGCCCCACGATGATGCGGAAGGGGATCAGAGCCAGCAGCGCCAGAGAGAGCTTGACGCCCCAGTCGGCCACAGCCAGCGAGACCCAGAGAGGCACAGCTGGCCCGACGCCCAGAAGCGGCAGGATCTCGCCCGCCCAAGCCACATCATTTGACGGTTCGATAAAGCTGAGTGCGCCCGAGAAAGCCACTGTAAAGAAAATTGCGCTGTCCAGGCTTGCGCCCAAAAACGTCGAAACCAGCGGCGCGCGCCACCATTTCCCGCCTCTTAACGCATCAAACGCCGCCACATCCAGAAGCTGCGCCAGCAAGAAGGCCGTGCCCGATCCGATGGCAATCCGCAGTGTCACAAGCGGGCCGAATTCGCCGATGATCTGGGTGCCAACCAGCGAACAGAGAACCCCGAAAACAAACCCGATAACAACAACTTGCCGCGCCGCCTTGGGGCCGTAAACGCGATTCATAATATCCGTCACAAGAAAGGCCAGCGGGTAGGTAAACGCCCCCCACGTCAGCCATTGGCCAAAGAGAAACTGGACTAAAATATTGGAGGCAACCACAATGGCCGCCATGGCGAGAACGCCAGGAAGATAGGTGCGTGTCATGTGCATTTCCGTTTTCACAAGGTTGCGGAGACTTGGCCTGACCCATTCAGACGCGCCCTCCTACCGCCTCAAACCCCTTATTTCAAGGGCTTTTTTATACGGTAGCGCACAAGCTCTCTGGCCTGAACAGGCAGGAAATTATCGTCACTGATCATCTCGATATAAGGCCCGCCCTGCCCCTCAACCACGGCAATGCCTTCAAGGTTTCCATGCCGGAAAAACCTTGTTTTCAAGAGTGTTTCCTCGCCCAGCGGCACGCCGTCCCGCCAGTCAAACCGCCTGATCCGCGTGCGAAATCCGCCAAGAAAATAGTCACGCTCCAAGAGATAGAGCCGCCCGTCCGGCCCGAAGTCCGCCCCCACAGGAAGGAAGGCCCCCCGCCTTGAAACACTGGTCTTTGTCCATGCTTTTCCATCAAAAACAAACACAGGAAAGGGCCGCCGGCTCGCCCCGGAGCGCTCGGCAATGGCCACAAGCTCTCCCGCCCGGCTCAGCGCCAGCGCCTCAAGGCCCGCATTGCGCCCAAGCCGCTCAAACCCCTCTGCCACAGGCAGCACAGCCACAATCGCACCCGTCGCGCCATCATAAATATCAACCCGATGCCGCCCCTCAAAAGAGATCGCAAACCGCCCGTCTGCGAGCGCAACAAGCCCTTCAGAATCATTGGCGTGGCGGCCAAGCGGCGCTCCGTTAACGTCTTGTAAAGCAACAGAGGTTATCTTTCCTCCAGACAGCTCGTAAAGCCGCCCACGGTCTGTCAGAAGGTGCCGTCTCCCCCCGGCAATTTCATAGCCCGACAGCCCGCCAAAGTTGGCGTCGCCTATCGGCCCGAGCACAGGAGCCGCGCTGACAAACGCAACACCCGCCGAATGCCCCGACTGCCAATACCACCCGCAGAGCGCGGTTATCATCGCGCCTAGCGCGACTGCAAAACGCCGACGCATTGATTGGGTAAATCAGCCAGAGTGTAGTCGCGCCGCGGCTTTGCCGGCTTGGCGTTCGGGTCGGGGGGGGGGCGGATTGAGGATATTATCAACCCAGGTCTGCGCATCCTGACAGCCGTCTCCGACAGGCGGCGCAGCTTGGTCCACACAGCCGCGCATCCCCTTTGGGCAGCTCAGCCGGACATGAAAATGATAGTGATGCCCCCACCAGGGCCGCACCTTGCGCAGCCAGCTTCTATCGCCCTTCTCCTCCTTACACATCCGCAGCTTTGCACCGGGGAACACGAAAATCCGCGCAACACGCGGGTCTTTCGCCGCGGCTTTCATGATCTCCATGTGCTGTTCTGTGTAATTCTCATTGGTGTAGGCGCCCCCCGCGCGGCGCAACGAAACCGACGACAGGCTCTCTCGCGCGCTCGCACTCAGATCAAGCCGCTTCGGCGCCAGCATCCAGATATCGGCGTCTAGCCCGGTCTGGTGGCTGCGGTGCCCCGAGAGCATCGGACCGCCGCGCGGCTGGCTCATATCGCCCACATACAGCCCCGCCCAGCCCGGCTGGCGCGCAGCAAAGCGCGAGAGCGTCTGAACAAAGTCGATAAGCTCCGGATGCCCCCAGTTGCGGTTGCGCGACAGCCGCATCGCCTGCCATGTCGGCCCTGTCTCGGCAAGCGCGACACCGCCGGCCAGACAGCCTTTGGCATAGCTTCCATAGGGCACGGCCGCCTGCTGCGAGCCGTCCTCTGCGGCCCCGAAGAGTTGTTTTGCCGGCTTGCCGCTCAGGCTCGCCGGGATCACAGAGGCGCTTTTTGTGCTCACGGTCTCAGACGGCCCACCGCCACAGCCCGCCAAAAAAGCCAATACACACACACCCATAAACTGTTTCACCGTCAGCTCCTGTCTCCCTCGGGCTTCACCCATCGTAACAAAATCAGGCCAATTAAAAAGAGCGCAATCACAGGCGAAACCCCGAGGCGCGCACTTCCGCTCAGCGCAGTGGCCAGCCCGATCAACGTGGGGGCCAAAAAGGCCGTCGCGCGCCCTGTGAGGCCATAAAGCCCGAAGCTTTCGGTTGGCGCATCCGGCTTTGAGTGCCGGACCATCAGCGTGCGCGAGGCCGCCTGCAGCGTTCCGCCAAGCCCGCCGATGAACACGCCACACAGCAAAAAGACAAGGTCAGGCAGGCTTGAGCCATCCGCCAGAGGAATGCCAAAAATCATCTCGCGCGACATCGAAACAACCGTGATGCAGACCCCGATCAAGAGCCAGATCGCTGTGATAATCACAGGTTTTGGCCCAAAGCGGCTGTCAAACCTGCCCCCGAGCCAGCTAAACACAGCGGCCGAAATCGCACCGATCACACCGAACACACCAATCTGGGTGATCTGCCAGTTCAGCACCAAGGCCGCATAAACGCCGCCAAAACTGTAAAGGCCATTGAGCGCATCCCGGTAAAACATCGACGCGCCGAGATAGGCCGCCAGCGATGTATTGTGCCCAAGCCCCCGCAGCGACCGCATCAGCGAAGCAAGCGCCGCAGACACACGCACGCGCGCCTGCCCCGGAACGGGCGTGTCCCGCACCCAGAGAAAATAAGGGATCATGAACACCGCAAACCAGACCGCCGTGAACGGCCCGACAAAGCGGGTGCCCTCTCGCGCCGCCGCATCAAAGCCAAAGGCCGGGTCCAGCCCGATCAGGGTTTTGCCATCGCCCTGCTCGACAAACAGCAACAGCATAATCGCCAGCGAAACGACGCCGCCAAGATATCCAAAAGCAAAGCCCGAGCCGGAGATCTTGCCGGTGCCATCCTCAGCGCTCAAGGAGGGAAGCTGTGAATTGATAAAGATGAGCGCCCACTCGGCACCGATAAAGCCGATCCCGAAAAAGATCAGCCCAAACCAGAGGTTGGACCCGTCCGGCAGCATATACCAAAGGCCAAACGCGCCAATCACATAGAGCACGGAGAAGCCGAAAACCCAAGGCACACGCCGCCCCGTGCTATCGGCCAAAGCGCCCAGAAAGGGCGCACCCAGCCCGATAAACAGCCCGATCAGGCCAAGCCCGAAGGACCAGAGACTCTGCGCTTGCGCATCCGCCGCCTGCTCGCTCAAACCTGTGCCGAGGAAATAGTGCGCTGCGACCGTGGCAAAATACGGCCCGAAGATAAATGTCACCAGAAGCGTGTGATACGGCTGGCTGGCCCAGTCAAAAAAATACCAGCCCCAGATCCGCTTTCGCATCGAAATCGACTTTGCCATTGCCCTGAAGCCCCCGCCATTCTTTGCCCGATAAGACATGGATTACCCCTTTGGCGCAAGGTTCGCGTTCGCAGTTCCGCCTCTCACTTGTGCTTTGCATCACAAAAACCTAGGTATAGCCTGCATATCCAAAAAAGGCGCAGAACATGGCCCCCTTTATTCAAACATTCGGTCTGATCCTCAACGTGGCTTTCACGCTGCTGCTTGTCCATGTGATCATGAGCTGGCTGATCAACTTCCAAGTGCTCAATCTCGGGCAGCCGCTGGTTGCGCAGTTGTGGCAGGGTCTCAACCGCCTGTTTGAGCCTCTGTTTCGCCCGGTCCGCAATATTCTGCCCAACACACATCCGCTCGATCTGGCGCCGCTGGTTGTGTTTATCATCATCATCGCGCTGCGCGACTATTTCCTGCCCGCGCTCTACTGAGCTTGCCTTGCCAGCCCTGCCCCACTGTGGGACACAGGCGCAAAGAGCAGCAAGAGATACAGGTAAATGGCTTCGGCAAATGCGCTTCTAAAGTCCGTCTTCGGCTTTGACGCCTTCCGCCCCGGGCAGGAAGAGATCGTGCGCGCTGTGGCCGCTGGCGAAAGCGTCTTGGCGATCATGCCGACAGGCGGGGGCAAATCCCTCTGCTATCAGCTCCCCGCGCTCATGAACGAAGGGCTGACCCTTGTGATCTCGCCTCTGATCGCCCTCATGCGCGATCAGGTATCGGCGCTCCAACAGGCCGGCGTGGCTGCCGGCGCGCTCACATCCGCCGCCAGCGACGACGAAAATCAGGCGGTGATCGAGGCCGCCCGCGCCGGTGCGCTGAGCCTGCTTTACCTCGCGCCAGAACGGCTCTCCTCAACCGTCACCCGCACCATCCTGCGTGATGCGGGCGTTGCGCGTATTGCTGTCGACGAGGCCCATTGCGTCAGCCAATGGGGCCATGACTTCCGCCCCGACTATCTGCGGATCGGCGAGCTTCAGCGCTATCTCGGCGTGCCGCTCGCCGCCTTCACCGCCACGGCAGACAAGGAAACCCAAGACGAAATCGTCACCCGCCTCTTTGAAGGTGTCGCGCCGCGCCGCTTCCTGCACGGGTTTGACAGACCCAACATCAGCCTTGCCTTTGCGCCCAAAGACAAGCCGCGACAGCAGATCTTGAGCTATGCAGGCGCGCGGCGTGGCCAATGCGGGATCGTCTATTGCGCCACGCGCGCCAAGACAGAAGCGCTGGCCGCCGCCCTGCGCGATGATGGCCACAACGCCTGCCACTATCACGGCGCAATGGACCCGGACGAGCGCCGCCGTGTCGAACACCGCTTCAATACAGAAGACGCGCTGATCGTTGTCGCGACCATTGCCTTTGGCATGGGCGTCGACAAACCCGACATCAGATGGGTCGCCCATGCCGATCTGCCCAAATCTGTCGAAGGCTATTATCAGGAAATCGGCCGCGCGGGTCGCGACGGCGCGCGCGCCGAAACGCTCACACTCTATGGCCCCGAAGATATCCGCCTGCGGCGTGCCCAAATCGACGAAAGCCTCGCCCCCGCCGACCGGCAGGAGGCCGACCATGGCCGCCTCAATGCGCTGCTGGGGCTGGCCGAAGCCACAAGCTGCCGCCGCCAGCTCCTGCTGTCCTATTTTGACGAGGCCTCACCGCCCTGCAACAACTGCGATCTCTGCGACAAACCCCCCGAGACATTTGACGCAACCGAAGCCGCGCGCATGGCGTTGTCGGCCATCCTGCGCAGCGAGGAGCGTTTTGGAGCGGGCCAGATTATCGACATCCTCCTTGGCAAGCTCACAGACAAGGTGCGCCAGTTTGGCCATGATGCCCTGCCCACATTCGGCGTCGGGACGGCCTATCGCCCCGCCCAATGGCAAGCAGTTTTGCGCCAGCTCATGGGCCATGATCTGATCCGCCCGGATGCCCGCGCCCATGGCGCTCTCAAGATCACGCGCAAAGCCCACCCGCTCCTGAAAGGCGAAACAACGCTCACCCTGCGCAAAGATCTTGTCAGCACAGCGACAAGCGGACCCAAGATCAAGATGCTCGTTTCCGAAGAAGATGCGCCGCTGTTTTCAGCCCTCAAAGCCAAGCGCCGCGCCCTCGCCGAGGCGGCCAATCTTCCCGCCTATATCGTGTTTAACGACAAAACGCTGATCGAGATGGTCAAGGCAAAGCCCCAATCGCTCGACGATTTCGCGCTGATCGCCGGGGTCGGCCAGAAAAAGCTCGAGAAATACGGGCGCGATTTTCTGGCTGTGCTGACCGAAGATGCGCCCACAGCGCCGCCCGCGCGCCGCAAGCTGGCGGGCAAGCCCGCCGGCAGCCTGTTTGACCGGCTCCTTGAGGCCCAAAATGCCCTCCAACGGGGAAGCTGCGGCACAGAAAAGCCGCTCAGCCTGACAAATTCACAGCTCGCAAAGGTTGCACAAATGCGCCCGCAGTCCCTAGATGCACTAGAGCGACTGATCGGCGACAAACGCGCCGAGCGGTTTGGACCGGCCTTTATTGACCTGATACATGGGGGTGTATGACTATGCTTGTTGTTATTTCGCCAGCGAAAAAACTGAACGAAACCGCGCACACGCCGCTGCCCGTCACCGAACCGGCCTTTGCCGCCCGCGCCGAAGCGCTCGCCCAAGAGGCCGCAAAGCTCACAGCCGCTGACCTTGGCAAGCTCATGCACCTCAGCGACAGCCTCGCCAAGCTGAATTATGACCGCTTTCAAAACTGGGACGCGCTCAGCCCCGCGCCCGCCGCGCTCATGTTCAATGGCGATACCTATTCTGGCCTTGAAGCGGCGAGCCTTGAAGATGACGCCATGCAATGGGCCGGCGGTCATCTGCGTATCCTGTCCGGGCTTTATGGCCTGTTGCGGCCGCTGGATGCGATCAAGCCCTATCGCCTCGAAATGGGCACCCGCTTTGCCACCCCAGAGGGCAAGACCCTCTATGACTACTGGGGAAGCGCCATTGCCGAGCGGCTCAACGCCGAAGCAGAGGCCGCAGGCGCGGATATTCTGGTCAACTGTGCCAGTCAGGAATACTTCGGCGCCGTCGATCTCAAAGCCCTCAAGCCCCGCGTCGTCACCCCGATGTTCTTTGAGGACAAGCCCGAAGGCCCCAAGATCGTGAGCTTTTATGCCAAGAAGGCCCGCGGGGCCATGGCGCGGTTTATTGTCGAAAACCGCCTGCAAGACGCCGACGCGCTGACAGCCTTTGACACAGGCGGCTATGCCCACGCGCCCGAGCTGTCTGCGCCGGACAAGCCCGCCTTCCTGCGCGCAGGCTAGGCCGCCGCCTCGTCTGACAGAACAGGCAGCACCTCTTTTGGCTGATAGCCTCCGATCGCGGCGTATATCTCGGCCTTGCGCAAGGGTTTTGTCAAAAACTGGTCCATTCCCGCCGCCATGATCTCTTCCTTGTCGCCGCCCATGGCATGGGCCGTCAGCGCCAGAATGGGCGTGTGCCGGCCTGTCTCCGCCTCCAGCGCCCGGATCGCGCGGGTCGCGTCTTTGCCGTCCATTTCAGGCATGGAAATATCCATAAATATCAAATCAGGCTCAAATGAGTCATACAGCTCGACAGCCTCGCGCCCGTTGTTGGCAAACATCAGCTCCATATCGAGCGCCTTAACCATTTTGCGAAATACCAGTTGATTGGTCTTATTGTCTTCGGCGGCAAGCACGCGCATTTTGCGCCTTGTGCCGTCGATCTCGGTCACATCCGCAGGCACAGAGGCCGTCTCCTCGTCTCGCAGAGGCGCCAGAGCCATCTTCTCGACAAGCGCCCGCGCCAGCAGCGGCTTTTGCAGCTCGTGCACATCCAGCCGGCTGTCGTTCTGCTTTTGATAGCTGCCAAGCTTTGTGCTCAGAAAGATGACACGGCCCCCATAGCCCGACGCCTCAAGTGCGGGCAAAAGATCATACCCCACCATTTCGCTATCAGCCAAAACAACAGAAACATCCGCCCCAAGCGCCTCAAGCGCATCGGGCACAGCCTCGCACCGCAAGACAGACAAGCCCAGCCGCGCCAGTTGTTGCGCGGCCAGCTCGGCCACCGCATCCACCGGCTCAAGCAAAAGCGCGCGGCCCTCCATCGCCTTCCAGGTGCTTGTGTCCGCTTGCGCTTGCGTCGCAAGCTCGACTTTGAAACCGAAGTTTGATCCGACACCCTCTTCGGATTCCACCCAGATCTCGCCCCCCATCATCCCAATCAGCTTCTGGCTGATGGCAAGCCCGAGGCCCGTCCCCTCATAGGCGCGGTTTCGGGCATCATCGACCTGGTTGAACTCGCCAAACACATGAGACAGCTTGTCCGCCGCGATCCCGATGCCCGTATCCTGCACGCTGATGTGCAACCGTGTGGTGCTCACAACAGGATCAAACACCCCGACAACCCGCACAAGAACATAGCCCTTGCTGGTAAACTTGACAGCATTCCCGATCAGATTGGTGAGCACCTGCCGCAAGCGCCCGACATCCCCGACAAACTGGGTCGGCAAAAAGAAATCGTAATCCACAACAATCTCAACGTCCTTGTCCTGCAGCGCAGGCTGGAGCAGCATCACAACCTCGTTGAGCGCGGCCTCCAAATCAAACGGCTCGTGTTGCAGCACCATTTTTTCCGCATCAAGCTTGGAAAAATCCAGCACATCATTGATGATCACCAACAGAGACTCACCCGAGTTCTTGATCGTCTTGGCAAACAACTCCTGCTCTTCGTCCAGCTCGGTTTCCATCAAAAGCTCTGCCATGCCAACAACGCCATTCATCGGGGTGCGGATTTCATGGCTCATATTCGCAAGGAAAGCCGACTTGGCGCGCGCGGCGGTTTCGGCGCTGTCGCGCGCCGATTTCAGCTCGCGCTGGTAGCGCACTGTTTCGGTAATATTGAGCGCAAGGCTCACAACATCGCCGCCATGCCCGCGCTGGTCGATGAGTTTGATATATTCGCCGTTCCAAAGCCGGATGGTCACAGGCGCAGGCTCGGGGCTTTGCCAACGGGCGAGCATATCGGCCCGCCATGCGGCAGGCGCCTGCCCCCCGATATCAACGATCCCCTCTTCGGTCATAAGCTGCAACAACGTGACATAGCTCACCCCCGGCACAACGTCTTCCAGCCCGTCAAACGCCCAAAGATACGCCTTGTTGGCGATGATCATCTGGCTGTCTGCGTTGAAAAAGGCAAAGCCGTCATTGATCGATTCGATCGACAGCCATAGCCTGCGCTCGGCAATTTCGATCTTCTTATGCGCAATCGAAAGATCGCTCTTTACCCTCAGGTTCTCGTCTCGCACCGTCTGGACTTCGGCACGGGTCTCGACAATTTCAGCCGATAGTTTCTTGGCGTATGCGCCGAGTTTCTGGTTGGCCGCAAACAGCTCGGCCTGCTTTTGCTCAAGCAGCCGTTCTGCAGCAAGACGCGCGCGCCTCTCTTGCGTGAGCTTGCCAACCAGGCTCATTGATCCTCCACCATACCAATTCAGGTCATGGCAGACGCTCGCACAAACAGGGTGAAGATTGATTTAATATTGCCAAGAAATCATCCGCCTCAAGCCAAAAGCCCGAGGCGGCACACCCGCTGTCTCGGCGTCTGGATCAGAGCGCCTCGATCGCCAGAGCAATGCCCTGCCCGCCACCGATACACATGGTCACAAGCGCGCGTTTGGCGCCCGTGCGCTCCAGCTCATACAGCGCCTTGAGCGTAATGATGGCCCCCGTCGCCCCCACAGGATGACCCAGCGCAATCGCGCCGCCGTTCGGGTTCACTTTGGCCGCGTCAAGCCCGAGTTCCTTGTTGACCGCAAGCGCCTGTGCGGCAAAGGCTTCATTGCTTTCGATGATGTCAAAATCCGCAATGCTCAGGCCCGTGCGCGCCAGCAGGTTTTGCACCGCAGGCACAGGACCGATCCCCATGACTTCGGGGCGCACACCGGCATGGGCATAGCCCAGCACACGCGCCCGCGGCTTGAGGCCGGCCTTTGCCGCCGCATCCGCCCGCGCCAGCACGAGCGCCGCCGCACCATCATTGATCCCCGAGGCATTGCCCGCTGTCACTGTGCCGTCTTTCTGAAAGACCGTGCGCAGACCCGACAGCGCCTCAAGCGATGTGGCTTTGGGGTGTTCATCCACCTCAAACGCCACCATGTCCCGTTTGACACGGACCTCGACAGGCACGATCTGGCTGGCGAAATACCCCGCCGCAATCGCCTTGGCGGCGCGCGTCTGGCTCTCCAGTGCAAAGCCGTCTTGCGCCTCCCGCGTGATGCCGTGTTCGGCGGCCACATTCTCGGCTGTAACGCCCATATGACCCGTTCCAAAAGGACAGCTCAACGCCCCGAGCATCATATCCAACGTCTTGATATCGCCCATTTTCTGGCCCCACCGTTGGGCAGGCACAATATAGGGCGAGCGGCTCATACACTCCACCCCCCCCGCCACCGCAAAGGCAGCATCCTCCAGCATCAAAGCCTGCACCGCCGAGACAATCGCCTGCGCGCCAGAGCCACAAAGGCGGTTCACATTCATCGCCGGGGTGCTGTCAGGAATGCCCGCGTCCATCGCCGCGATGCGGCTGACATACATATCGCGCGGCTCGGTGTTGATGACATGGCCATAAACGGCATGGCCGATCTGCCCGCCGTCAACCCCGGACCGCTCAAGCGCGGCGCGGGTGACGGTTGCGCCGAGTTCTGCGGGGGTCACACCCGCAAGCGCGCCGCCAAATGTGCCGATGGCCGTGCGTGCGCCGTCCAGAATTACAATATCGCTCATGTTTGTCCCGCTTTCGTGTCTGATCCATGTCTGAAAATTGGCCCGACCATAGGCCGAACCCGCCGCCAAAGAAAAGCACAACACAGCGTCATTTTTCGCGCGCCCCCGTCTCATGCAGCGGCGATCACGGAA
>JAHBAN010000012.1 GCA_018500075.1 Flavobacteriia bacterium
GAGTGGCGGAACGCCCGGTCCCGTTGCCAAGCGCTTGCGCGAGATCTACCTCGATGAGAGCATCAAGAAAGCAATTTGAGGCTGTGTGAGTGGCTTTCGGCTTCGCTTCGCGAAGCCGACCCGCAGGGGGGCCAGCCCCCCTGGTTCATAAGCCATAGGGCTTATGAACCTCCCCCCGGGATATTTCTGGAAAGAGGAAGCCTATGGGAGGCCTGTGGTCGGGCGCTTTTTGTGCGGGCTGTGCTTAGTCTTTGCTTTGGTTCTTGTCGGTTACATTTTCTTTGAACGCGACTTTGAATTCGGCTTGTTTCTCGGCGCTGGCCTCGGTCTGGTAGCGGGCTTTCCAGTCGTCCATCGTCATGCCGTAATAGGCCTCGCGGGCCTCGTCTTTTGACAGGTCGATGCCGCGTGCGTTTGCGGCTTCTTGATACCAGCGGGCGAGGCAGTTGCGACAGAAGCCGGCGAGGTTCATCATATCGATGTTTTGCACATCCGTGCGGTCTTGCATCAGGTGTTTTTGCAGGCTGCGAAAGGCGGCGGCTTCGACTTCCAGTTTGGTTTGATCGTCCATGGGTTCAGACCTCGTTTTCCAGGGTGATGCGCAGGGCGTTTTGCAGGGCCGGGGCAAGGCGCGCGGCCCATTCGGCTTGGTGTTCTTCGGTTTGGATCAGATCGTTGCGAATTTCAACGAGGGTGTTGTGGCGGCCTTGTGCAATGGCGTGTTTGTCGAGTGTGTCGCCGGGCAGGTGCCCTCCATACGGCTCATTGCGGCCGACGCAGAGCGACGGATCTTGCGCCAATTGCGCAAGCAGTGGATCGCTGAGGCGCCTGTCTTCGGCGTGAAGAATGCCCAGATGCCAGGGCCGCTTCGGGCGCCCGGCGAGCTGCGGTGTGAAGCTGTGAACGGCGAGGAGGGCTGCGCCTTTGCGCGCGTCGAGAAGTTCTGCCAGAGCCTCGTGATAGGGCCGGTAGCAGGCCGTCAGGCGGCGCTGTTTTTCGCGGGCATCTGCATGGCGATTGGCGGGAATGATGGTTCCGTCATAGAGTTTCATCAGGAGGGTCGGGTCATTTTCGCCGCGGTTGGGATCGATCACAAGGCGCGAAAAATTGGAACAGATCACAGGCGCATCAAGCAGCGCACCGAGCGCCAGGGAAACGCCTTTTGCACCGACATCATATGCAATGTGGCGGCTCATGTCGCCTGCGGGAAGGTCAAGACTGCCCTTGTTTACAAAGGGTGGAACAAGGTTTGAGGCGTGGTCGCAGGCTATGACCCAGGGGCCGCGCCGTTGGGCTCCTACGATCTCAAAGGGTTTGTAATCCATCTGTTAAAATCCTTTAAAGCGCGCAAACGCCCTGTTGTGCCTGTGTCACAGGCGGGCGATAAACGGACAGTGGCACACCGCCGAAATCTATCAAGAGGCAGACAATATGAGACGGCTCAGAAATGTAAAGATCGTGGCGACGTTGGGGCCTGCTTCGAATGATTACGAGATGATCAAACGCCTGCACGAGGCGGGCGCTGATGTGTTTCGGTTGAATATGTCGCACGGTGGTCATGACGAGATTCGCGAGCGCCACAGAATCATTCGCGAGGTCGAGCGCGAGCTTGAAAGTCCGATTGCCATTTTAGCCGATTTGCAGGGGCCAAAGCTGCGGGTCGGGGTTTTTGCCAATGAGGAAGAAGAGCTTGTTGAGGGGCAGAAGTTCCGCTTTGATCTTGATGAAACGGCCGGCACACAGGCGCGCGTTTGCTTGCCGCATCCTGAAATTTTCAAGGCTCTGGAAGACGGCACGACCCTGCTTGTGAACGATGGCAAGATCCGCCTCAAGGTTGAAAAATGCGGCGCTGATTTCGCGGACTGTATCGTCACGGCGGGGGGCGCTATTTCCAATCGCAAGGGCGTCAATGTGCCTGAAGTGGTGCTGCCTTTGGCGGCTTTGTCGGAGAAAGACCGCGCCGATCTCGAGTTTGTGTGTCAGCTTGGTGTTGACTGGATCGCCCTGTCATTTGTGCAGCGTGCGGCAGATGTGGAAGAGGCAAAGGCGCTGATTGACGGGCGCGCGGCGGTGCTGTCCAAGATTGAAAAGCCCACGGCTGTGAGCAGCTTTGAGGATATTCTCGCGGTCTCTGACGGGATCATGGTTGCACGCGGTGACTTGGGCGTCGAGCTGCCTGTGCAGAATGTTCCGCCGATCCAGAAGCGGCTTGTGCGGCGCTGTCGGGCGGCGGCCAAACCTGTGATTGTGGCCACGCAAATGCTTGAAAGCATGATTGAAAGCCCGATGCCGACGCGCGCGGAAGTGAGTGATGTGGCGACGGCGATTTATGAAGGAGCTGATGCCATCATGCTCTCGGCTGAGTCTGCGGCGGGGCAATATCCGGTGGAGGCTGTGAGCACGATGAACAACGTGGCGATCGAGGTCGAGTCAGACCCGACCTATCGCGAGATTATCGAAGCCTCGCGCGTGGCCAAACGCGAAAGCGTGGCGGACGGGATTGTTGCGGCGGCGCGCGAAATTGCGGAAACCACGGACATCAAAGCGATTTGTTGCTTTACGCAATCCGGCACCACCGCCCTTTTGACGGCGCGGGAGCGGCCACGTGTTCCGATCATTGCGCTGACGAGCCTGCGGGGCACGGCGCGGCGGCTGGCGCTGAGCTGGGGCACAAACTGTATTATGACAGGCGAGCTTGAGCGCTTTAAACAGGCTGTTGTGAATGCCGCGCGCGCCGCACAGAGCGCAGGGTATGCAACGGCCAGTGACCAGATTGTTGTGACGGCGGGTGTTCCTTTCAATGTTCCGGGCACAACAAATATTTTGCGTGTGGCGCCTTGTGATCAAAGTTTGATTTTCGCCTCTGACCCAGAGTAAACTCTAAAAAGTTAACGAGTTTGAAAAGGGTGCGTGCGATGGACTATGATCTTTATCTTGTCATCGGATTGGTGATTGCGGTCTTCGCTGTGCCGGCGGTTGTCTCGGCTTTGGCGGACAATCGCACGCCACGGGCGGCGGCGGTTGTTCTGATGATCAGTGGCGGCCTTGTGGCCTGGGCTGCGGCGTCAAAGCCCACGGGGTATACGCTTGATCAGATCCCTGATGTGATCATCTCTGTGGTGGCCCGATATTTGGGCTGATTAGGCCTTGCAAAGATACAAGACCCGTCCTAAAAGCGGCCTTCGTCTGCGGGACCGGCCAGAAGTGGCATGCCGAGTCGCGCATTATAGACCGACCCAAACTAAGGAGACGGAAATGCCCAAGATGAAGACCAAGTCGAGCTGCAAAAAGCGGTTCAAAATGACGGCAAGTGGCAAGGTCAAAGCGGCCCAGGCTGGTAAACAGCACGGCATGATCAAGCGCACAAACAAATTCATTCGCGATGCTCGCGGCACGACAACCCTATCTGCACCTGATGCCAAAATCATCAAGTCCATGATGCCATACGCACGCTAAGGAGGGTTAGATATGTCGAGAGTAAAAGGCGGAACAACCACGCACGCACGTCACAAGAAAGTTATCAAGGCAGCCAAAGGGTATTATGGCCGTCGTAAAAATACTTTTAAGGTCGCGCGCCAGGCGGTGGACAAAGCGAATCAATATGCAACCCGTGACCGCAAGAATCGCAAGCGCAATTTCCGCGCTCTGTGGATCCAGCGGATCAACGCGGCTGTGCGCTCTTATGATGAGACGCTGACATATTCGCGCTTTATCAATGGCTTGACGCTTGCCGGTATCGAAGTGGACCGTAAAGTCCTCGCCGATCTGGCTGTCCATGAGCCTGAAGCTTTTGGTGCGATTGTCGCACAGGCGCAAGGCGCATTGGCCGCTTAAGCCAGCCGAACAGCTAAAGAAAAGACGCCGTAAACCGAGAGGTTTGCGGCGTTTCTTATTTTCAGATTAAGGCAGCGATCCGCTTGGTTAACGCGGTGGCGTCTGCTGAGTCTGGGGGGGTGATATGCGTGCACAACCCGTGCACCATGCGTGCACCGCCCATCACAAAAAGGGTTAACCGAAATTAACTTAATGCAGCGTGCGGTGAGGCATGGCCGGGGTCTTGTTAGAGTGTGCTTGAGCAGTGCCCCCCGACATTTGGCTTGTTGATGTGATGCGGGTTTTGAATGAGCACCCATGACACGGCATAGCCCGGCGCTTGGGTGCGCGAGTAGGAGCAGCCGTCGGGCGTTGTATACCACTGACCCTGATAGGTCGTGGACGGGCGTGTTTGGGCTTCTGCGAAGCTCGCTGTTGTCGCCACAGCGAGTGTGGCGGCGGCGATCATTTTTGTTACGTTGGTCATGCCTGGTACCTCCAGTGTGTAAGTGAGAGCCTTTACCTAGGGGAAGATATTGGCCAATTTTGGGCGCAAACGGGGCGGGATTTGGCTATTTGGCGTCTGGCCTGCGCGCTTGCGAAATTATGCGGGGCGGGATAGGTCAGGTCCGACGCCAGATAGGTATGAGACATGGACGATCTAAGAGACAAATACATCGCGGCCATTGCGGCTGCGTCTGATGAAGCCACGCTTGAGGAATTGCGCCTGCAAGCGGTTGGCAAGAAGGGCGAAGTGAGCCTTCAGATGCGCGAGCTGGGCAAGATGAGCGCCGAGGAGCGGCAGGTGGCCGGGCCGAAGCTCAACGCGTTGAAAGACGAGATTAATTCGGCGCTCGCAGCCAAGAAGGCAGGGCTTGAAGATGCGGCGCTGGATGAGCGGCTGCGCAGTGAGTGGCTTGATGTGACGCTGCCGAGCCGGCTGCGTGGACAGGGGAGCATTCACCCGATCAGCCAAGTGACAGAAGAGGTCACAGCGATTTTTGCCGATATGGGCTTTGCTGTCGCGGAGGGGCCGCGGATTGATACGGATTGGTATAATTTTGATGCGTTGAATATCCCCGGTCATCACCCTGCGCGCGCCGAGATGGACACGTTTTATATGCATCGCGCGGAGGGCGACGCGCGGCCTCCGCACGTTTTGCGCACCCATACCAGCCCGGTCCAGATCCGAAGCATGGAAAAGCAGGGCGCGCCCATACGTGTGATCTGCCCCGGCGGTGTGTACCGCGCGGATTATGACCAGACGCATACGCCGATGTTCCATCAGGTCGAGGGGTTGGCGATTGACAAAGATATCTCCATGGCCAACCTCAAGTGGGTTTTGGAAGAGTTTGTGAAAGCGTTTTTCGAGGTGGACGATGTGGAGCTGCGCTTCCGTGCCAGCCATTTCCCGTTTACCGAGCCATCGGCGGAAGTTGACATTCGCTGCTCTTGGGAGGGCGGCACTTTGAAAGTGGGCGAGGGCGATGA
>JAHBAN010000225.1 GCA_018500075.1 Flavobacteriia bacterium
GTTTCGTTTTGGTCGGCCATTGCGCTCTTTTTCTTATATGAAAGCGATTTTGAGGATTTCGTAACTCTTCTCTCCGCCCGGCGTGCGAACTTCGACACTATCGCCCTCTTCCTTGCCGATCAGGGCGCGCGCGATGGGCGAGCTCATATTCAAAAGACCTTTTTCGATATTGGCTTCGTGCTGGCCAACGATCTGCCATGTTTTTTCCTCGTCTGTGTCCTCGTCCACAACAGTCACAGTTGCGCCGAATTTGACGGTGCCGGACAGTTTGGTCGGGTCGATCACTTCGGCGAGGCTGAGCACAGCTTCAAGCTCTTGGATGCGGCCCTCGATAAAGCCCTGTTTCTCGCGGGCCGAGTGGTATTCGGCGTTTTCTTTCAAATCGCCCAGCTCGCGCGCTTCGGCGATGGCTTTGATCACCGAGGGGCGCTCGACAGATTTGAGATTTTTCAGCTCGGCTTCGAGCGCGGCGTGGCCGCCACGTGTCATCGGGAATTTTTCCATTGCACTGCCTTCTTGGTCTTTGTGGCGCGCCAGCCGCACGCTTTGATCTTGGTTACGTCACTTTGTCCCAGAGAGGGGCTGTCTTGCAATAGAGTAAAGGGCATTTCGCATCAATGGGCAGAATTCGGGAGAGTGAATCCCTGCTATCACGCGCTGCGCGCCTCCACATGAGGCAATAGCCCCCCTCATTGTCAGTCTGATTTACGCGCTTGTCAGGCTTTGCTGTTGCCTCTGATGGCCAGAGGGTTCCCTTATTTGTGCGTGAGGGTGCCGCCGAATCTGCAGCGGGGAGCAAACCGACGCGATCTATGCGCCTTGGTCTGCTACGGTTGTCGGCTATGCCCGCAGGTTTCGGCTGGCCCGCGTTGGCACGCCTAATTTTATGGTCGGTCTTGTGCTCTGCGCCGGGCGCATCGCTTGGAAGGCCTGTCGTCACAGAATCCACGGTTTACCGCCGCGTCATGTCGAGAAACTTGCGGCAAATGTAAGCATTTGGCGAAGGTATGATTGACGCCCTTGTGTTTCGCCATGTAATCCTTCGTGAAATTTTGTTACCCAAACGCGCAAAAGGGAAAAGATAATGTCCGAAGTTGTCCGCGAGACTATGGAATACGATGTGGTGATTGTCGGAGCGGGGCCGGCTGGCCTGTCAGCAGCGATCCGCCTCAAGCAGTTGGATGCTGACTTGCAGGTTGTGGTTCTGGAAAAAGGCTCGGAAGTGGGCGCACACATTCTTTCTGGTGCGGTGCTTGATCCTTGCGGGCTTGATGCGCTTATCCCTGACTGGAAAGAAAAGGGCGCGCCGCTCAATGTGCCTGTGAAAGAAGACAACTTTTATATGCTTGGCGAAGCGGGCGAAATCCGCATTCCCAACTTCCCGATGCCCCCTCTGATGAACAACCATGGCAATTACATTGTCTCCATGGGCAATGTGACGCGCTGGATGGCTGAGCAGGCCGAGGCGCTGGGCGTCGAGATTTTCCCGGGCATGGCGTGCTCTGAGCTTGTCTATGAGGGCGAGCGCCTGAAAGGTGTTGTGGCTGGTGTCTTCGGGCTTGAGGCCGATGGCAGCATCGGAGAAAACACCGAACCTGGCATGGAGCTTCATGGCAAATATGTCTTCCTGTCGGAAGGTGTGCGCGGGAGCCTCGCGAAAGAGGTGATTGAAAAATACAATCTGGCCGAGGGTCACGAGCCGCAAAAATTCGGGCTTGGGATGAAAGAGATCTGGGAGATCGACCCCGAAAAGCACAAAGAAGGCTCTGTTACCCACACGATGGGTTGGCCGCTCAACGGAAACGCAGGTGGCGGCTCCTTCATTTATCACCTTGAGAACAATCAGGTTTATGTCGGGTTTGTGGTTCACTTGAACTATAAGAACCCGCATCTCTACCCCTATATGGAGTTCCAGCGCTTCAAGCATCATCCTATGGTGGCCGAGCTGCTGAAAGGCGGCAAGCGTGTGGCTTACGGTGCGCGGGCGATTTCTGAGGGCGGCTATCAGTCGATGCCCAAGATGGTTGCGCCGGGTGTGGCGCTCTTGGGCTGCTCTGTCGGGATGGTCAACGTGCCGCGGATCAAAGGCAACCACAATGCGATGCTTTCGGGCATGGCGGCCGCAGAAGCGGCGCATGAGGCGATCAAGGCGGGCCGCGCGGGTGATGAGCTAACAGCTTACGAAACCGAAGTGCGCAGCGGCGCGATCGGGAAAGACCTCAAAAAAGTGCGCAATGTGAAGCCGATGTGGTCCAAGTGGGGCCTGCTGCCGTCGCTTGTGCTCGGCGGGCTGGATATGTGGACCAATACGCTTGGCTTCTCGATGTTTGGCACGCTCAAGCACGGCAAGAATGACGCGGAGAGCACAGAGCTGGCAACGGCGCACAAAGAAATCAGCTATCCCAAACCAGACGGGACCCTGAGCTTTGACCGCCTCACCAATGTCAGCTTCTCGATGACAAACCACGAAGAAAGCCAGCCTGCGCACCTGCACCTGAAGGACGCATCTGTGCCGGTCTCGGTCAATCTTCCGAAATACGCCGAACCAGCGCAGCGCTATTGCCCAGCGGGTGTTTATGAGATCGTCGAGAAAGAGGGCGAGCAGCAGTTTGTCATCAACTTCCAGAACTGCGTGCACTGCAAGACCTGCGATATCAAAGACCCGAGCCAGAACATCAACTGGACCACGCCGCAGGGCGGGGACGGGCCGAACTATCCGAATATGTGATGAGACGGGCGGGGGTTTCCCCGCCCTTTTCAATTGAACGGTTCTTTGTTGCAGACGGGCCTGCCTTCACCTTGCTTTTATGGTGCTCATGTTTAGGTTGGTTTGGCAGATATTGGGTGAAAGGTCCGTGAGGATGATACAACACTGGAAACGGCTCCTTTTGGCCATGGCGCTGAGCGGGTCAGTGAGCCTGCCTGTGCCTGCTTTGGCGGATAGTTTTTCGGGCGCATATCTCGCGGCACGGCAGGCGCAGTATAACAATGATTACGCGACAGCTGCGCGTTATTTCACAATCGCGCTCACGCGTGACCCTAGCAATCTTGAGCTTATGGATGAGCTGATCCTTGCGCAGGTGGCACAGGGAGATCTGGCGCGTGCGGGTATTGTCGCACGCAAGCTTGAGGCAGATGGCCACAAGAGCCAGATCGGGCAGATGGCCCTTGCCGCGCTTGAGGGTGCGGACGGCGAGTATGACGCCCTCATCAAACGAGCCGATGAGGGGCGCTTGATGGGTGACCTTGTCGACGGGCTTCTGAAGGCCTGGGCACTTGTCGGCAAAGGCGATATGACATCGGCTTTGGCCGAATTTGGCAAAGTCGCAGAGAGCAACGGGACGCGGGCCTTTGGGCTATATCACAAGGCGCTGGCGCTGGCCTATGTGGGGGACCTTGAAGGTGCGGACGCCTTGTTTGCCTCTGCGCAACCCGGAACCATCATGCAAACACGGCGTGGTGTTCTGGCCCATGTTCAAATTCTGAGCCAGCTTGGGCGCGCCAAGGATGCTGCCGAAATGCTTCGGGCGCGTTTTGGCGAGACGCAAGACCCCGAGATTGTTCAGATGCGTGCGCGGTTGGAGGCGAAAGAAACCCTTCGGTTTGATTTGATCACATCGCCGCAAGACGGGTTGGCTGAAGTCAATTTTACCATTGCGGGGGCGCTTGCGGCCGAGCCGCGTGGCACGGATACGCTTTTGTTTGCACGGGTGGCACAACATTTGCGCCCGGATATGGTCGATGCGAGCTTGCTCTTGGCGCAGCTGCTTGAAGATCAGGGGCAGCTTGAGGCTGCTGTGGCCGCTTACCGTTCTGTCCCAAGTGATCATCCCGCCTTCCATGTGGCCGAGATGGGGCGGGCCGAAGCCCTGCGCGCGGCGAACAAGATGGACGCGGCATTGGAAGTCATGGAAAAACTCTCGATCAGCCATGCAACTCTGCCTGTCGTGCACAGCGCCATGGGCGATCTGTTGCGCGGTGCTAACCGCTTTGAAGAGGCTGAAAAAGCCTATGACCGCTCGCTGGCCCTTTGGGAGGGGCGGGAAAACACCGATTGGCGCACGCTCTACACCCGCGGAATTGTGCATGAGCGGCTCGACAATTGGGAGGAGGCCGAGGCCGATTTCCGTGCGGCCTTGGCGATCAGCCCGGGGGAGCCGAATATCTTGAACTATCTCGGCTATTCGCTTGTTGAGCAACGCAGAAAGCTCGATGAAGCGCTTGAGATGATTGAGCAGGCTGTCGCGGCACGGCCCCAGAGCGGCTATATTATTGACAGTCTGGGCTGGGCGCTCTTCCGTCTTGGGCGCTATGACGAGGCTGTGCCGCATATGGAGCGGGCCGCCGAGCTGATGTCGATTGATCCTGTGGTGAACGACCATCTGGGGGATGTCTACTGGGCCGTCGGGCGCAAGCTTGAAGCCGAGTTTCAGTGGAAGCGGGCGTTGTCTTTTATTGAATATGGCGAGGTCAGCGAGGATGCTGATCCGGAGCGCATCCGCCGCAAGCTCGAGGTTGGGCTGGACCGTGTTTTGGACGAGGAAGGCGCAAAGCCGCTTGAACTTGTGAATGATGACAGTTGACCGGGCCGAGGCCTTCGCGCCCGCCAAAGTAAACCTTGCTTTGCACGTCACAGGCCAGCGGGAAGACGGATATCATCTGCTCGACAGTTTGGTGATGTTTGCCAATCTGGGAGACCGGATAAGCGCCTGCTTGGCAGATGTGCCCGGCTTGAGCGTGACTGGGCCGCTGGCAGAAGCTGTGCCGACGGGGCCTGAAAACCTTGTTCTGAAGGCGGCGGCCTGGGCGGGGCAAAGCGCCGCCTTTGAGCTTGAGAAAAACCTTCCTGCTGCGGCAGGGATTGGTGGCGGTTCTTCTGACGCGGCTGCGGCTCTGCGGGCCCTTGAGGCGCTCACCGGGCAGGCCGTGGACACAACACGGCTGGCAGAGCTTGGCGCTGATGTGCCGGTTTGTTATTTTGCTCGTGCGTGTCGCATGACCGGCGTGGGCGAGCAGATCAAGCGCGTGGCCCTTCCGCCTGTGGCCGCGGTCTTGGCCAATCCGCGCGTGGAAGTCTCAACACCCCGTGTTTTTGACAGGCTTGCCTCAAAAGAGAACGCGCCCATGCCCGAATTACCCCCGTTAGTGACCGCCTCGGAGTTGATAACTTTTTTACAGGAAGAGACCCGTAACGATCTGGAGCCGCCCGCGCGTGCGCTTGCGTCTGTTATTGGCGAGGTGCTCGATAGGTTGTGGGCGCTCAAAGGCGCAAGGCTGGCGCGGATGTCTGGCTCAGGGGCCACGTGTTTTGCGCTGTTTGATGCGATTGTTGCGGCAGAAGAGGCCGCCGCAGAGCTGTCTGCGCAGCGTCCTGACTGGTGGGTGAGCGCCGTTTGGCTCAGTTGAGCAAATTCGGCGGCAGAGCTTGCAACCCTTTCTTTACACGCTACGTTTAAGGTGTAGAGAGGATTCGGATCATGCCAAAGCTCATCAAGCTCTATATCGTCAATGTCGCCATCGGGTTTGCGCTCGCGGGGGTTTTTGTCGGGATGCTGCTCTGGTTTAACATCGCGAATCTTTGGCATTTGGTCAGCACCTCTGACAAGGGCCTGTTGGCTGTGGTTGTCTTGTGGGTTTCCAACGGGGTGATCTTTGCCGGCGTGCAGTTTGGTATCGCAGTCATGCGGATGAAGGATGATGACGACGACGAGCCGCGCGGCGGCAATCGCGCGCCGAGTCATGTGCATCTGGCGGAGCCTGTGCTTGTGCGTGCCCATGCCAAGAAGCCGCAACAGCAAACACGCCGCTACTAAGCTATTCTTCCTGATCACATCGAAGAAAAGGGTGACGGAACCACCGCAACCGTTGGGTTATCTCATTCCCGAGGACCTGTATGTACAGGTGGGCGTCAGGTAACATGGCCAGGGCCATGACAGAGCCAACTCCCTCGGAATGCTTAAGGCCACCGGAATGCAACCGTAAAACGAGA
>JAHBAN010000095.1 GCA_018500075.1 Flavobacteriia bacterium
GGCGTGGCGCGATTACGGGGGTTGGGCATGAGGCGCGGCAAGCGGGCGATGGATATTGTGGGGGCTGTGGCGCGGGTTGAACTGGAGCTTGGGGCGCTGGGCCGGATTGTGACGCCGCCGCAGGCCCGTGCGGCGGATATGGTTCGGGCGTGGCGCGATTACGGGGGTTGGGCATGAGGCGCGGCAAGCGGGCGATGGATATTGCGCTGGCGCTGGGGCTTGTGCTGCTGCTGTGGCCGCTTGGGCTTGTGTTGGCTGTCATGATCAAGCTCGCGGACGGGGGCGATATTTTTTATGTGGCCGAGCGGATGCGGGCTGTGGACCGGCCTTTTTTGCTCTGGAAGTTTCGCACCATGCGCGCGGTGCCGGTGGATGCGGGCGTGTCGGGCGGGGATAAGGCCGCGCGGGTGACGGCTTTGGGGCGGTTTTTGCGACGCAGCCGGCTTGACGAGTTGCCGCAGCTCTTCAACATCCTGCGTGGCGATATGAGCTTTGTCGGCCCGCGCCCGCCGCTGCGGCGCTATGTCGAGATGCACCCTGCGCTTTATGGCGAGGTTTTAAAAAGCCGGCCGGGTGTCACGGGGCTGGCGACTCTGGCGTTTCACCGCCGCGAGGAGGCCTTGCTGGCGGGCTGTGGCACGGCCGAGGAGACCGAGGCGGTCTATGTGCGCCGCTGTGTGCCCGTCAAGGCGCGGCTTGATTTGATTTATGCGCGCGAGCAAGGGCTTTGTTATGATGTGCAGCTGATGCTGGCGACGGTGGTCCGGCGGGTGCCGCTCAGAGGGCGTCGAGGCCGTTTTTGAGAGCGGTGAAGCTTCCGGCGCTGTCCATATGGGCGCGCAGACGGGCGTTGTAGCCGCCCTCTGTGGCCAGTGAGGCCAGCAGGGGAGCGAGCGGACTGGCCTCGAGATTGGAGGCGATCAGACGGCGCAGGAAATCTTGCGCTTTGGAGGCGTCGGCGCCATTGGCGGCGGCCCAATCGGAGGCTGTCAGCAGCAGCTCAACCACAGGAGACAGCACCGCCTGCGCCGAGAGCAGGGCGCGGAACTCGGCCTCTGAGGACATGGCGAAAACGTCATGGCCGACGAATATTTCGCGGACGAGGCCCGACTCTGGAAAGGCGATCAGCGGCGAGCGGGTCTGGGCTATGGCGGGGAACGGCAGCACGAGGCTTTCGGCGGTTGCCGGGCCGATCAGTGCCTGCACCTCGGCCAGTGGCAGATCGGCGATGAAGGAGATCACCCGCTGGCCGGCGCGAAAGGACAGCTCGGGGAGCAGCCCTCGGGCGGTGTCGGGCATCAGGCCGAGGAAGAGCACATCGGCGGCGGCGGTGACGCCGGCGTTGGAGGCGACGGTGACATTCGGATAGGTGGTGGCCAGCGTGGCAGAGTGGCGGGCGGAGCGCTCGGAGACAAGGATCGGCTGGCCGAGGGGCGCGAGGGCGTGGACCACAGCGGTTGCGATTGTGCCTGTGCCGAGAAACCCGAGGGTCATAGGGCGCTCCTTCCGGGGGGTTGCGCTGTGGCTGCGCCAAAGCGCGGCGGGGCGAGAGGGCTTTGCCCTCTCGCGCTCTCCCAGGATATTTCTAGAAAGAAAAAGGGGGGGTCATCTTTTGCGGTCGCGACGGGAGGACATTGGCTGGAAGGCGACGCCGACATGGGCCTCGCAATAGGGTTTGCCAGATTGGGTGGGCAGGCCGCAGAACCAGAAATCATCGGTGGCGGGATCTCCGACGGGCCATTTGCAAGTGCGTTCTGTCAGCTCCATCAGGGTCAGCTTTTTGGCTTTTTTCTCGACCGCGTTGACCTTGGCGAGCGCTTCGGCGCTGATTTCATTGTGGGAGGGCTGGGGCGGAAGCGGCTGGCCTGCCGGGATGATGGCGCGGCGGGCGGGGCTTTTGGGGATCGGTTTGGCTTCGGTTTCCGGTTCGGCCTCAAGGGGGGCTGTGGCCTCGCGCTCGGGCGTGGCTGTGGCGGCGGCCTCGGCGGCTTTCGGCTTTTTGGGGGGAGCGGCCTTGGGCTTTGAGGGCTTTTTGGGCGCGGTTGTGGTTGTGGCTGTCGCGGCTTTGGCGTCGGGCTTGGCCGCCGCGGTTGTGGTGCGGTTGGACAGGCCGAGGCGGTGCACCTTGCCGATCACCGCGTTGCGGGTCACGCCACCAAGCTCTTTGGCGATCTGGCTGGCCGACTGGCCTTCGCCCCACATTTTTTTCAATACTTCTACGCGTTCGTCTGTCCAGGACATCCGGTTTCCTTGAGGTTGGGGGGCGCGCACACGGGGCGGGCCAGAACTTGGGTCAGCGCCCTATTCTAAGCATCACGGGCGCAGATACAAGGTGCAGAATCACTCTGGCGGTGAGGCGGCTGTCTGGAGATGGCTTTCGCGCCACGCCAGCAGCCCCGCACCCGAGAGCAACGTGGCTGCGCCAAGCATTGTGATAGCATCAGGCCAGGCGCCGAACAGGGCGGCATCATAGGCGGCGGCGAAGATCAGCGTGGTGAAGGCGAAGGGGGCGATATAGCTGGCTTCGGCGCGGGCCATGGCGCTCACGAAGAAGAACTGGGCCAGCGCCATCGCGCCGCCGACGCCGGCGAGGAGGGGCCATTGGGCGGGGGTGGGCATCTGCCAGACCGGGAGCACGGCGAGGCTGGCGATACAGAGGCCCATGGTATTGTTGACAAGCAGGATCTGAAGCGGCGGCTCACGGCCCGAGAGGCGTTTGATCAGGATCACTTCGAGGCCCATGAAGAGCGCCGCGCCGAGCGCGAAGAGTGCTCCGGCTTCAAAGCTGGCCGCAGAGGGGCGCAGAAGGATCAGCGCGCCGAGAAAGGCAATGGCGGCGGCGCTCCAGCGCAGAGGGCCGACCCGCTCGCCCAGAAGCGGAATGGCGAAGACCATGGCGAAGACCGGGTTGAGAAAGCTGATCGCTGTGGCGTCGGCCATGGGAATGAAGGCGACGGCTGTGAACATCAGCGTCACACCGCTCCAGCCGAGCAGGGAGCGGGCGGCATGGAGCCGCAGGTCGGGCTGCGAAAGGGGCGCGCGGCGGGCCAGAACCACTGTGCCGATCAGGGCAAGCGCGAAGAGAAAGCGGCCATGGCTGATCTGTAGGGGGTGCAGCGGCGGGCCAAAGCGCGGATCGGACGCGAGCTTGGCCATCAGCGGGGAGCTGGCGGTAAAGGCTGTCGCTGTGAGCATGAGCGCAACGGCGCGGCGTTTGTCGGGGCGGGCCGGGGCCGTCATGGGGCAAGCGATAGCCCCGAGGCGCCCAGGGGCAAGCGGCTTCTGCCTCCCTTGCGGCCGGGGGCGCGGGAAA
>JAHBAN010000072.1 GCA_018500075.1 Flavobacteriia bacterium
AGATGTGTATAAGAGACAGAGAAAAAGGGTGGGCGGGTTAGATGCGGAAAATCGGCTGCAGGAGTTTTGGCAGGAAGGCGGTGAACCTGAGCGCGGCATCTGTGGCGGCCAGGCAGATGCAGGCCTCGCCTTTGGCGGCAACAGGTTTGTGCTCGATGAGGTCGTCTGCGACCTCGACATCTCCGACGCCAAAGCGCCCGCCCTCATCGCTGAAGGCGCCTTGCAGGACCAGTGTCAGCTCGAGGCCGCCGTGGGAGTGGTCGGGCATATCAAGGCCCGGAGGAATATAGAGCAGGCGCACCGAGCCTGTTTTGCCATGGCTCAGGATCGATTGGCGCACGCCACGGCCCAGGGGCTTCCATTTGGGCGGGCGGCCTTTGAGCGCCTGCATGACGGGGGCGGGAAAGATACTCGAGCGTTCATAGACCGGGGTGTCTTCGACTGCGTCATCGAGCCGGGCCATCACGCTGTCGCGCAAGCTGTCTGACAGATCGGCGCTGGCGTGGGTTTCGATCACTGCGCCGCCGGCCATTTCATGAGCGGCCAGCCGGGCGCGGCAGTCATCGCAGAGCGAGATATGGGTCGCGACGACAAGCGCGAACGGCGCGGCCATGCGCCCGCTGGCATAGTCCAGCATCAGGGCATCGGGGATATGATGGGTGATGGTCATGACTTGCGTATTCCGTCCAGTTCGTGGCGCAGTTTTTCAAGGCCGAGCCTGATGCGCGATTTGATGGTCCCCAGGGGCAGGCCTGTTTCGGCTTCTATGTCTGTGTGTGACAGCTCTCCGAGATAGGCTTTTTCAACCATCTCGCGCTGTGCCGGTTTGAGCTTGGCCAGCGCTTGTTTGAGGGCGCTCACTTCCTGATCGAGCGCCAGCGTATCGGCGGCGCTTTCTTCGGTTGCTTCGCTTTCCGCCTTGAGGGCTTCGGGCATCGGGCGGTTTTCCTTGCGCAGGATGTCGATCTGGCGGTTGCGCGCGATCTGGTAGAGCCAGCTCGACACCTGGGCGCGGGTCGGGTCAAACAGATGCGCCTTGCGCCAGAGCGTGAGCATGACATCTTGCACCATGTCTTCGGCCTGCCCCGAGCTTAGCCCCGAGCGCATCGCAACCCCTTTGAGCCGCGGGCCGAAGTGATCAAACAGCTTTCCGAAGGCGCGTTTGTCGCGATTGTCGCGCACAGCCAGCATAAGGCGGGTCTCTTCAGAGTAGGGGTTCAACTTTGGTTTGCCTTGAAAAGAATGAATAACCTGTTTGGCCGTCACCCTAGCGATCACGGGGGCAGGTGCAACATCTGGTTCTGTGTCAAAGCTCAACATAGGGCTTTTACGCGGCGGGCGCGCTGCCAGATCACAATCAGATCCTGTTTTGAAAGGGAAAGTGATCTGCTGCCCGGCGCGGGGCGTAAACTGCTCACATTCAAGCGGAGTTTCCATGTCATTTGATGCCCCCCCTCTCAAGCGCCAGCGCATCGCCATCGTGGGCGGTGGTATTTCTGGCATGAGCGCGGCTTACAAGCTGTCGCCCCAGCATGATGTCACGCTCTATGAGGCGGCGCCGCGTCTGGGCGGCCATGCGCGCACCAAACTGGCCGGTCTCAACGGCGATCAGCCTGTTGATACGGGGTTTATTGTGTTCAACTATGTGAATTATCCACATCTCACGCGGATGTTTCACGATCTGGATGTTCCGGTTGAAAAGTCAAACATGAGCTTTGGCGCAACGATTGACGGGGGCCGTGTGGAATATGGGCTGCAAAGCCTGAAGAATGTCTTTGGCCAACGGCGCAACGCGCTGCGGCCGGGCTATCTGCGGATGATCCGTGATATCCTGCGGTTCAATGCCCGCGCCGAGGCCACGGCCACATCCGATGATATGACCATCGGCGAGCTGGTCCGCGAGCTGGGCCTCGGATCATGGTTTGAGCGCTACTATCTGATGCCGATTTGTGGCGCGATCTGGTCAAGCCCGACGCAGGATATCCGCGCCTTTCCGGCAAAATCGCTTGTGCGGTTTTTCTCCAATCACGCGCTGCTGACGGCCACGCAGCCCCACCAGTGGTATACGGTTTCGGGCGGCTCTATCGAATATGTGAGACGTCTGGAGCGCCATCTGCGCGCGACGGGGGTGTCGCTGCGCACCGGCGCGCCGATCACTGCGGTCAAGCGCGAGGCGGGCCGTGTCATGATCAAGTCGGCCCATGGTTCGCAAGAGTATGATCAGCTTATCATGGCCTGCCATTCGGATGAGGCGCTTGCGCTTCTGGCCGATCCGAGCGCCGAGGAGACGCGGCTTCTTTCGGCTGTCGGCTATCAGGACAACGAGATGATCCTGCACCGCGACACGGCCCAGATGCCCAAGCGCCGCGCCTGCTGGTCAAGCTGGGTTTATAAGGCGGATGGCAAGGTCGAGGCGCCGTCTATCGGGGTTACATACTGGATGAACCGGTTGCAGAATATCCCCGAGACAGACCCGCTTTTTGTCTCGCTCAACCCCTATACGCCTGTGCGCGACTCGCTGATTTACGATCAGAAAAGCTTTCGCCACCCTGTCTTTGACGGCCCCGCTTTGAAGGCGCAGCAAGAGATCAAGGCGCTGCAGGGCACGCGCAACACCTGGTTTGCCGGCGCATGGCTGCGCAACGGCTTTCACGAAGACGGCTTTGCCAGCGCGGTGCGTGTCGCGCGCGAGATCGAACGGGTGAGCGTATGATCACAGGTCCCGAACATATCGCCGGAACCACGACCCACGCGCGCCGCGGCGCCGTGAGCAATGCGTTCCGCTACAGGGTCGATTATGTGCTGATCGACCCCGAAGCGCCCTCAAAGCTGGCGCTGTTCTCGCGCAATGCGTTCAACCTCGCGTCTGTCCATGACAAAAACCACGGCGGCCCGCCCAAGGCGGGCAGGGGGCTGGCCTGGGCGAAAGAAGTTTTTTCGGCGGCGGGGCTGACATCGGGCCGGATCTATCTGCTGACCCAGCCGAGCTATCTGGGCTATGTGTTCAACCCTGTGAGTTTCTGGCTGGCCTATCAGGGCGTCGATCTGGTGGCTGTGATTGCCGAAGTGAGCAACACAATGGGCGACCGTCACAGCTATCTGTGCAAGCGCGAGGGCTTTGCCCCGATCCACCCCGACGACAGGATCATGGCGCAAAAGATATTCCATGTCTCGCCGTTTCAGCAGGTCAGTGGCGACTACCAGTTCACCTTTGACATCACAGCCGAGCGTGTCGCGATCCGGATTGCGCATGAAAACGGCGAAGAGGGGCTGATCGCAACGCTGTTTGGGCCGCGCGCACCGCTGACCAATGGCCGTGTTCTGGGCGCTGCGCTGGCCCGTCCGTTTGGTCCGCTGCGCGCGCTGGCGCTGATTCACTGGCAGGCAGTCAAACTTTATTTCAAGGGCGCGCCGTTCCGTCGCCGGCCTTTGCCACCCGAAGAAGAGGTAAGCTGATGGGCTATATCACACGCCGCGTTGCGCATGACTTTCTGGAGACTTGCTCCCAGATCGAAGATGGCGCGCTTGAAATCGTGACGCCCGAGGGCCACCGCCACAGCTTTGGCCCCGGTGACGCCGGAGAGGCCGCCGAAATGGTTATTCACGACTGGTCGGCCATCACAGCGATCGCGGCGCGCGGCGATGTCGGCCTTGGCGAAACCTATGTGGCGGGGCTTTGGACCACGCCCTCGATCGAGGCGCTGGGCCGCGTGGCGATTTCCAATCTGGCCGCGCTCGAGCCGTTTGCCTACCCGAACCGCTGGAACACCTTCAAGTTCCGCATGGTGGACCGCCTGTTGCGGGCCAATTCCGTCAAAGGGGCGGCGCGCAACATCCGCTCGCATTACGACACAGGCAACGAGTTCTACCAGCTCTGGCTTGACGAGGGCATGAGCTATTCCTCGGCGCTGTTTGCGCCGGGCGATACAGACCTGATGCGCGCCCAGAACCGCAAGCTCGACCGCGTGCTCTCGCGGCTTGGCGGGGGCGAGCGCGTGCTTGAGGTGGGCTGTGGCTGGGGCAGCTTTGCCGAGCGCGCCGCCGATCAGGGCCGCGATGTCACAGGCATAACCATCTCCAAGGCGCAAAAGGGCTATGCCGACGCGCGCCTCGATGGCCGCGCCAGCATCGAGTTTTGCGACTATCGCAACACCAAAGGGACCTATGACAATATCGTCTCGATCGAGATGATCGAAGCGGTGGGCGAGCGCTACTGGCCGAGCTATTTTGCCATGCTCAAGGCCCGTCTTGCCCGCGACGGGCGCGCTGTTGTGCAGGCGATCACGGTGCCGGACGCCTATTTTGATATTTACCGCTCCAGCTCTGATTTTATCCGCCAATATACCTTTCCCGGCGGGATGCTTCTGTCAGATGCGGTGATTGCCGATGAGGCGCGCCGCGCGGGGCTGCGGGTCAAGGACAGCTTTGCCTTCGGACAGGACTATGCCGAAACGCTGCGCCACTGGTCTTCGCGCATGGATGTCAACGCGGGGCGCATCAAACAGCTCGGCTATTCGCAGGCCCATCTGCGCAGCTGGCAGTTTTACCTTCAGATCTGCGCGGCCTCCTTTGCGGTCAGGCAAACCGATGTGGTTCAGGTGGAGCTTGCCCATGCCTAAACTGTTTGTGGTTCTGGTGCTTTGTTTTCCCCTGTTCGCCAGCTCTCTGGCGGCCAAATCCTACATCGAGGCGGCAGGCGTCAAAGACGCCAGAGCAATTTCCGATGTGCCCTTCACATGGCTGGGCCTCAAGCTCTATGACGCGGCGCTCTACACGCCGGGCGGCGCGCCCTTCAGCTGGCAAAGCCCGCTGGCGATCGAGCTGACCTATGCGCGCAAACTGCCACGCTCCAAGCTTGTGAATGCCACCCGTGATGAGCTGAAACGTCTGGAAGGCAACCGCGCCGATCACCCTGCCATTGTGGCAGAGCTGGAGCGCTGCCTGCGCGATGTGATGCGCGGCGACCGCTTCACTGCGGTGGCGCGCACGTCGGCCTCTGTCGATCTCTTTTTCAACGGCACAAAGGCCTGTCGGCTCACTCAGGCCGGGATTGGCAAGCGGTTTCTCAAGATCTGGCTGTCAGACAACAGCCGCTCTGCGCGGGCCTCGCGCCAGCTCAGGGGGCTGTGATATGGCCCGTGCCACCAACGCCCAAGTCAGCCTTTTTGCGCTGATGCTCGCGGCTGCGGGGCTGCCGCTCTACATCCATTTGCCGGCCTATGCCAGCGGCGAGCTGGGTCTGAGCCTTGGCGCTTTGGGCGGGCTGCTGATCGGGCTGCGGGTGCTTGATTTTGTGCAAGACCCGCTTTTGGGCCGGATGGTCGACCGCTTTCCCGAGGCCCGCGCGCGCTTTGCGGCGCTGGCGCTGTTCGGTCTCGCGCTCGGGTTCGGGCTGGTGTTTAGCTTTCTGCCGACGGCAGGACAGCTCGTCTGGCTGGTGCTTGGCCTTGCGCTCCTGTTCACGGCGCACAGCCTTGGCAGCATCCTGTTTTATGGTCAGTCGAGCGCCTTTGCGGGCGGTGAGGCGGGGCTTGTCAGGCTGGCCGCCTACCGCGAGGGCGGCAGCCTGCTCGGTGTGTTGCTCGCCGCGCTTGCGCCGACGCTCTTTGTGGCGGCGGGCGCGGCAGGGGGCGGCTACCCTGCCTTTGGTCTGGGCTTGATGGCGATGGCGGGGGCGGTCTGGCTGCTCACCCGTCCGCTCTGGCAGATCACTGGCCCCGCGACGGCGCCGTTGCAGATGTCTGCGCTCAAAAGCGCGGGCGGGGTGCAGCTTCTCTGGATCGCCTTGGTCAACAGCCTGCCGGTGGCCCTCACCTCGACCTTGTTTCTCTTTTTTGTGCAAGATCGGCTCGGCCTTGAGGCGCTCGCTGGTCCCTTGCTCATGCTGTTCTTTCTGGCCGCCGCGCTCAGTGTGCCGCTCTGGAGCGCGCTCGTGCGCCGCTTTGGCGCGCGCCGTATCCTGCCGCTGGCCATGACGCTGGCCATTGCGAGCTTTCTTGGCGCCGCGCTGCTGCCTGAGGGCGCGGCGCTGGCCTTTGCGCTGATCTGCCTTGCGTCGGGTGCGGCTTTGGGCGCGGATATGGTGATCCTGCCGGTTCTCTTCTCCACAGCGCTGGCGCGCGCCGGCCTCTCGGCGGGGGCGGCCTTTGGCCTCTGGTCCTTTGCCGGCAAGCTCTCGCTGGCCCTCGCCGCCGCCCTCGCGCTCCCTGCGCTCCAGCTCGCCGGCTATACGCCAAACACCGCCAATACCCCCGCGGCGCTGACAACGCTCACGCTGGCCTATGCGGTCGTTCCCTGCATCATAAAAATCGCGGCGATTGTCCTCGTCGCCCGCCTACCCCAGGAGGTAAACACACCATGAAGATCCTCATGCTCCTTGTTATTGTCGTGCTGGCGCTGATCGCCTTTCGCCCCGGCTTGTCCTTCAAGAGCCAGAAGGTGGCAGATTATGCCGCCAATGGCCCTGCCTTTGACATCCGCGTGGCGCTCAGCGGCGCGCTTGTCTCCGAGGGCCTGATCTATGGCCCGACCGGCCGCGTGACCTCGCGCTTTTTGGCCGAGTTCACAGGCGTCTGGGACGGGGACAGCGGCACCCTCGCAGAAGAGTTTACCTATGACACCGGCAACAGCCAGTCGCGCAAATGGACACTCACGATGGGCGAGAACGGCCATTTCACCGCCACAGCCAGCGATGTGATCGGCGAGGCCAAGGGCCAGCAGATGGGCAATGCCGTGCGCATGACCTATAAGATCCGCCTGCCTGTCGAGGCGGGCAGCCATGTGCTCGACGTCACAGACTGGCTCTACCTCATGGAAAACGGCACGATCCTCAACCGCTCACAGATGCGCAAATTCGGCATCAAGGTCGCCGAGCTGATCGCCACAATGCGGCCCGTCAAATGAGCTTTGCAGGCAAGACATACTGGCTTGTCGGGGCCAGCGAGGGCCTCGGCGAAGCGCTGGCGCACGCGCTGGCGGCAGAGGGGGCGCGGCTTGTGCTGTCGGCCCGCTCCGAGCCAAAGCTTGCCGCCCTCGCCGCGAAGCTGCCACAGGCGCGCATTGCGCCGCTGGATGTGACCGATGAGGCGTCGGTGGCGGCTGCGGCGGCGCAGGCTGGCCCGTTTGATGGCGTGGTGTATCTCGCCGGCTATTACGACCCGATGAAAGCGCAGGGCTGGGAGAGTGCGGCGATTGCCCAGATGTGCGCCGTCAATTTCACAGGTGCGCTCCATGTGCTCGGCCAGACCGTGCCGGCCTTTGTCGCCAAAGACGCGGGCCATATTGTCCTGATCGGCTCGCTCGCAGGCTATCGCGGCCTGCCGGGGTCGATCGGCTATGGCGCGTCAAAGGCGGCGCTCATGCACATGGGCGAAACGCTCTATGCCGA
>JAHBAN010000059.1 GCA_018500075.1 Flavobacteriia bacterium
GCGCGCCGGCGCGCACGGCCTCAAGGCGGGGCATATCATCGGGCGTGCCCAGTTTGATCTTGAGAAGCGGGCGAAAGGCGTTCTTTGCTGCCTGCTCCTGCATCTTTTCAGGCGTATCAAGCGAGAGCGTATAGGCTGTAATCTCGGGCTTGGGCGCGGGCAGGCCCGCCAGCTCCCAGACCCGTTTGCCAGCGGCCTTTGCTTCCATATCCCAGAGCGCGCAATCCACCGCATTGCGCGCCGCCCCTGCGGGCAAAAGATCATAGAGCGCCGCGCGGTCAAACGCTTCCGGCAGACCGTTGATCTGGGCCGTGACGGACTCGAGTGTTTCGTCATACCGCGCATAGGGCACACATTCGCCCCAGCCGCGGCTGTCGCCGTCTTGCAAGCGCACAGTCAGCACCTTGGCTTCGGTGCGCGAGCCTCTTGAAATGGTGAAGACCTGCGCGAGCTTGAAGCTTTCTGGTGTCACTGTGATTTTCATGTTTCTGCCTTAGCCGAGCGCCGCGAGCGCATCAACCAGCTTGCCCGCGCCATAGCGGTAAGGGTCTGTCGCCGGCAGGCCAAGTTTTACCTCAATATCAGCAAGATAGGCGCGTGCGTCATCGTCATCCATGTTCTGCGTGTTCACCGCATAGCCGATCACTTCGCACGCCGGATTGGCAACACGCGCAAGCTGTAGCGCCATGTCACGGACCGCCTCAAGGCTGGGCAGCGAATAGCCCGGCAGGCCGCGCATATGCTCGCGCGTTGGCTCGTGACAGACCACCAATGCGTCAGGCTGGCCGCCGTGGATAAGGGCCATCGTCACGCCGGAATATGACACGTGAAACAGGCTGCCTTGGCCTTCAATGATATCCCAGTGGTCTTCGTCATTGTCCGGTGTGAGCCACTCGATCGAGCCGGCCATAAAGTCCGCGATGACCGCATCGAGCGGCACGCCGCCGCCTGTGATCAGGATACCTGTCTGGCCGGTCGCGCGGAATGTCGATTTCATACCGCGGTCCTGCATTTCCTTGTCCATGCAAAGGGCCGTATACATCTTGCCAACCGAGCAATCCGTGCCAACCGCCAAGAGACGCTTGCCTTTGCGCGGCTCACCGTTGGCGATCGGGTATTTCACATCAGGGATACGCACATCGTGCAAGGTGCGGCCTGTGGCTTCGGCGACGGCCACAAGATCGGCCTCTTCGCGCAAGAGGTTGTGCAGGCCTGACGCAAGATCAAAGCCCTCCTCAAGCGCCATAACCAGAACTTTTTTCCACTCCTGGCTGATGATGCCGCCACGGTTGGCAACGCCGATCACAAGCGTCTTTGCGCCTGCGGCTTTGGCCTCTTGCAGCGTCATGTCGGCAAGACCCATGTCAGCCTTGCAGCCCTCCATGCGGAACTGGCCCACAGCGTTTTCGGGGCGCCAGTCCTTGATGCCTTGCGCCACTTTCGCGGCCAGTTGGTCTGGCGCGTCGCCGAGAAAGAGAAGGTATGGTGTTTTGATCATGGCTAAGCCCCCAATGGTTTGGGAGAATTCTAGCGATGCGCGGGCGAAGCACTTCTCATTTCAACCGATGTATGCTCTAATTTTTCAATAATCTCCCGAATTATCGTTAACTTTTCGAAGAATCTTCGAAGATGTGGCCGACTTTCCGATTCTACGCTGCGCGCCTGAAAATGCTGCAGGTGCAAAGAGCGCTTGCGGCTGTGGCTGTAATTTAATATCCAATGCGCAAGCAAAAACGCAACTTCATTACTTGAAAGGCTCTTTCATCATGAGTTTTCGCATTCAACCTCAAGCGCCTAAGCGGCCGAACCGGTGTCAGTTGTTTGGGCCGGGGTCCAACACCAAACTTTTTGCCAAGATGGCGGCCAGTGCTGCTGATGTTATAAACCTTGATCTTGAAGATTCTGTTGCCCCATCGGACAAGGACGTGGCGCGCGCCAATGTCATCGAGGCGATCAACACGATCGACTGGGGCAACAAGCATATCAGTGTGCGCATCAACGGCCTCGACACCCCCTATTGGTATAAGGATGTGGTCGAGGTCATGGAGCAGGCCGGCGAGCGGCTGGACCAGATCATGATCCCCAAGGTCGGATGCGCCGAAGATGTCTATGCGGTGGACGCGCTCGTCACAGCCATCGAGCGCGCCACGGGCCGCAAGACGCCTGTTTCCTTCGAGGTGATCATCGAGAGCGCCGCCGGAATTGCCCATGTCGAAGCCATTGCCGCCTCAAGCCCGCGCTTGCAGGCGATGAGCCTGGGGGCAGCCGACTTTGCGGCCTCAATGGGTATGCAAACAACGGGAATCGGCGGCACGCAGGAAAACTATTATATGCTGCGCGAGGGCGAAAAACACTGGTCAGACCCGTGGCATTGGGCGCAAGCGGCCATCGTGGCGGCCTGTCGGACCCATGGCGTTCTGCCTGTGGACGGACCCTTTGGCGACTTCTCCGACGATGAGGGCTATCGCGCGCAGGCGATGCGCTCGGCGACGCTTGGCATGGTCGGCAAATGGGCCATTCACCCCAAGCAAATCGCGCTGGCAAACGAGGTCTTCACCCCCTCGGACGCGGCTGTGACAGAGGCCCGCGAAATCCTCGCCGCGATGGAAGCCGCCAAGGCCAACGGCGAAGGCGCAACCGTCTACAAGGGCCGTCTGGTGGACATTGCAAGCATCAAACAGGCCGAAGTGATCGTCGCGCAAGCCGAGCTGATCGCAGGGCAATAACCGCCCCGGACCATCTTTTTTCGGGCGTCTTCGGGCGCCCGTTAACTTTTTCAAATCGGCTGATTCGGGGGGGGTGATATCCGTGCACAACCCGTGCACACTGCGTGCACCCCCCCAACAGATTTTCAGCGATTTGAAAAATCGGGCCGTTCGTTAAGACAGCGCGCGTTGTGCGGGTGCAGCATTGCCAAAAAACACCCCGATCACCGCCTCAGGCCCGCTCGTCTTTCGGGCTTTCCATGACGACATAAGAGGTGATGGCGCTGACTTGCGGCAGGGTTCCGAGCACATCCGTGTGAAAGGTTTTATAAGCCGTGAGACTCGCCGCCTCGACACGCAAAAGATATTCGACCGCACCTGTGATATTGTGACATTCGCGCACTTCGGGGGCCGCAGAAATCGCCCGCTCAAAAGCCTCCTGCGCCTGTTTGGTGTGAAGGTTTAGCCCGACCATCACATAGGCCACAAAGCCCACGCCGAGCGCCTCGGGGTCAAGCACGGCGCGATAGCCTTTGATCACCCCGATACGCTCCAGCGTTGCCACCCGGCGCAGGCAGGCCGAGGGCGACAGGCCAATGCGCTCGGCCAGCTCGAGGTTGCTGATCCGGCCATCGCGTGTAAGCTCGCGCAATATCTTGCGGTCAATTTGATCTATTTGTGTCATTCATTGCCAAACTATCCGATATGCGCGCAAGTTTGCAATTTAAATGCGTGTGAAATGCCCGCATATTGCGCGAATGACATATGACCTTTTCATCGCCCTCACCGTTTTTGCCTTTGTCACCTCGGCAACGCCAGGGCCGAACAATATGATGCTGCTGGCCTCCGGGGCGAACTTCGGATTTCTACGCACGATCCCGCATATGTTCGGGATCAGCCTCGGCTTTGGCCTGATGATCTTTCTGATCGGGATCGGGCTGATGCAGGTGTTTGAGAGCTATCCGGCGAGCCGCACGCTCCTGAGCCTTGTCAGCGTGGTTTATATGCTATGGCTGGCGTGGAAAATCGCCCATTCGGCGGCCCCTGAGGGCAGCGCGGCGGGCGGCACGCCCATGACCTTCTGGCAGGCGGCGGCGTTTCAATGGGTCAACCCCAAGGCCTGGAGCATGGGGCTGACCGCGATCACGCTTTATGCCGCAGACAGATCTGTCTGGTCGGTTGCGCTGGTGGCTTTGGCCTTTGTCCTCATCAATTTTCCCTCGGTCACGATCTGGGTTGTTCTGGGGCGGGAAATGCGGCGCTTTCTGACCTCGCCGGCCCGGCTCAGAGCGTTTAACTGGAGCATGGCCGGCCTCTTGGTGCTTTCGCTCTATCCTGTTCTCTTGTCATAAGGCAGCGCTCTCAAAGCAGGAGGGAGGGCGTATCTTGATTTAGGTCAAGACTCACATTCCGACTTTCCGATATGATTCGATTATGTGTTTGATATTGGAGAGTAAAATGAAGTTTTTTCTGCTTGGCGCCGCGATGGCGCTTGGGCTGGGCGCCCCTGCTTTGGCACAGCAAAACCAGCCCGCACGCGAGATTTCGGCGCCGATTGTGGCCTTTACGCCGGTGATTGTGAAAAATGCCGATGTGCTTGAGCTGACCGAGGCGCAGCGCGCCGATCTCAAGCAATGGCTCGACACCATGCCGGCAAACCGCAAGCGCGTTGAAGAGGCGGCCTTGGCGGCGCGCGCCGATCTGCGCGCGGCCATCGTTGCGGGTGCGCCTGTTGACGAGCGTCAGGCGCTGGCGGCCATCGTCGGGGACATGGAGACCAAGCTTGTCATGATGCGCTCCAACTGCACCGATCACTGGCGCGCAACGCTCACGCCGGACCAATTTGCCAAGATGCTCGAACTGGCGGCCCTGTAAGGCCCATCTCTGCGACCGGTCTGCAAAGCCGGCCCGCAAAGCTGGCCCGCAAAGCCATTCTGTGCGGCGCGCGCTTATACGGCCTGCGCCGCGCGCAATGATTGCATTTGCTCCGAGGAGCCGCCATATAGTTTTCACCATTTGGCAGGAGCAGAGCATGACCAACTACCTCGATTTTGAAAAGCCACTGGCCGAGATTGAAGGCAAAGCGGAAGAGCTGCGCGCGATGGCGCGGCAAAGCGAGGGGATGGACATAGAGGCGGAAGCCTCGGCTCTGGACAAAAAAGCCGCCGATATGCTGGTTGCGCTTTACAAGGAGCTGACGCCCTGGCGCAAATGTCAGGTGGCGCGGCACCCCGACCGGCCACATTGCTCTGATTATATCAAGGCGCTGTTCAGCGAATATACGCCGCTGGCGGGCGACCGGAACTTTGCCGATGATGCGGCTGTGATGGGCGGGCTGGCGCGGTTTGACGGCAAGCCCGTTATGGTTATCGGCCACGAGAAGGGCAACGACACCAAGGGCCGGATCAAGCACAACTTCGGCATGGCGCGCCCCGAGGGCTACCGTAAGGCTGTCAGGCTGATTGAAATGGCGGGCAAGTTCGGCTTGCCGGTTGTGACGCTGATTGACACCGCGGGTGCCTACCCCGGCAAGGGCGCCGAGGAGCGCGGCCAGTCAGAGGCGATTGCGCGCTCGACAGAGGCCTGCTTGCAGGCCGGTGTGCCGCTGATCTCGATCATCATCGGCGAAGGCGGCTCCGGCGGGGCTGTGGCCTTTGCCACGGGGGATCGTGTCGCCATGCTGGAGCATTCGATTTATTCGGTGATCACGCCCGAGGGCTGCGCCTCGATCCTGTGGAAGGACGCCGAGAAGATGCGTGAGGCCGCCGAGGCCCTGCGCCTGACCGCCAAAGACCTGACCCAGCTTGGCGTGGTGGACCGCGTCATCAAGGAGCCGCTCGGCGGCGCCCACCGCGACAAGGCGGCAACGCTTGAGGCTGTGCGCGTGGCGCTTGAGGAAATGCTCAAGGAGCTGGACGGCAAGGCCGGCAAAGCGTTGATCGCCTCGCGCCGCAAGAAGTATCTTGATCTCGGCTCCAAGGGGCTGGCCGCCTAACCTCTGAAGGCACTCTTATGCATCCCCTTTCCCCAAATATCCCGGGGGTGCGGGGGCTGGCCCCCGCATGGGTCGGATTGCACGAAGTGCAAATCCGACAGGCTGGGGGCTTTGCCCCCAGACCCCCAGGATATTTTTAGAAAGAGGAAGACAGGGTCAGCTTGCAAGAAGCTTCAGCCCTGCTGTGACGTCCGAGCGCACGGCGAGGCGCAGGCCCGGCTCGTCGCCGGCACGCAAGGCGGCGACAATGGCGCGGTGGAACTGTGGCAGCTCGGTGCGCTGCAGGCGGCCATAGAGCGCGCGCATGGTCGGGCCGAGCTGTAGCCAGACTGTTTCGCACATGGCCAGCATGGCGGGGGCTTGGGCGCGCAGGTAAAGGGTGCGGTGAAACTCCAGATTGGTGCGGATATAGGCCACGGCGTCCTTATGGGCGATGGCTTCGGCAATGGTTCCGTTGATGGTCTGGAGGCGCTCGATCAGGGCCATATGGGCGCGGGGCAGCGCGCGGCTGGACAGCTCGACCTCAAGCAGCGCGCGCAGGGCGGCCAGTTCTTCGATCCGTTCGTTGGACAGCTCGGGCGTGGCGACGCGGCCCGAGGAGGACATGAACAGCGCGCCTTCGGCCACGAGGCGCTGCACCGCTTCGCGCGCCGGCGTCATCGAGACCTCGAATTCGCGACCTATGCCACGCAATGTGAGCGCATGGGCGGGGGGCAGCTCGCCGTGCATGATACGGGTGCGCAGCCCGCGGTAGACCTTGTCATGGGCCGAGGAGGTGTTTTCACTGCGCGGGGTCGCGGGGCTGGGCGTTTGGCTTTGCATGGGTATTTGTGATCACAAATGAAGCGATTTGTCAATCTGCCGCCTTTGTGATCACGCTGGCGGCGCAAATCGGTATTTGTGCAGCCGTGCGCCATGCTCGCGCAGCCAGCCGCGCGCGGCGCGGTGGGGGCCGTAGAGCTGCTCGACCACCTGCCAGAAGGCGGGAGAGTGATTCATCTCGGCGAGATGCGCCACCTCATGCGCGGCGACATAGCTCAGCACTTCGGGCGGCGCCATGATCAGCCGCCAGGAATACATCAGCGTGCCTTCGGCGCTGCAAGACCCCCAGCGCGAGCGCGTGTCGCGGATCGAAAGTCGCGCAAAGGGGCGGCCCAAGGCGGCGGAATAGCCATCAGACGCCGCGGTCAGCCGGTCGCGCGCCAGCTCTTTGAGGAAGGCGGCGAGCCGCCGGCCCGTGCGCTCGGGCGGACCGGGGATAAAGAGCCGGTCGTCGCCGAGCACAACCCTGCGGCCTTCGCCCTGCATCACGCGAATCAGCCGGCCTTCCAACGGCAGCTCGCTGCCCTGCCCCACCGGCACATCGGCCTCAAAGCGCGCAACATGGCCGCGCAGCCATGCGGCTTTTTCGCGGATAAAGCCTGTGGCCTCCGCATCAGAAGCATGGCGCGGCAAAGTGAGCGTGACGCGGCCATCGAGCTGTGACACGCGCAAAGACAGGCGTTTGGCCTGTGCAGAGCGCTTGAGACGCACTTCGACGCGCGGCTCGCCGGTTTGCTCGCTTTCCAGAACGAAAGTGCTCATTGAGTTCCCTTGTGGCGCAAAGGCCCATAGTCTGTGTTGTTTTGGCGAAAGGCTTTGACACCCCTGCTCTGTTATGGCAGTTGGCGCTGATCACCGACAAGACCCGAATTGAAAGAGGTATACCATGCCTAAGGAAGAATGGGGCATCAAACGTTTGTGCCCGACCACTGGCAAACGGTTTTACGACCTGAACGCCAAGCCCGTTGTGAGCCCTTACACAGGCGAAATTGTTGAGTTTGACGCCAACAAGAAGAGCCTGATTGCGCCCGA
>JAHBAN010000264.1 GCA_018500075.1 Flavobacteriia bacterium
ATGAGGCGTCAGATGTGGACTATTTGGGAGAATCTTCGCATAAAGGCCAAAATATTCGAAGGAGTGTGCGCAAATGGCCATTGATGAGACGGATCGCCGAATTCTGAAAGTTTTGCAGCGTCAAGGGCGGATCAGCAATGCGGAGCTGAGCGAGGCGGCCAATCTGAGCGCCAGCGCCTGCCACAGGCGGGTGCAGCGGCTCGAAAAAGAGGGCTATATCCGCGATTATGTGGCGCTGCTCAATGCGCGCAAGATGGGGGTTCCGACGACTGTTTTTGTCGAGATCACCTTGCAGGCGCAGGCCGATGAGGTGCTCGACGCTTTCGAGAAGGCGGTCGGGCGGATTCCGGATGTGCTGGAGTGTCATTTGATGGCGGGGTCTGCGGATTATCTGCTGAAGGTTGTCGCCGAGAACACCGATGACTTTGCGCGCATTCACCGCCAACATCTCGCGCGATTGCCCGGTGTGGCGCAGATGCAGAGCAGTTTTGCGCTGCGCACTGTCTTTAAGACCACGGCGCTGCCTGTCTGAGCCGGAGGCTTTGGGCGCAATTCGGTATAAATGTGAAGCAAAGCCTGTGGGCGGTTTTACCTTGGCTTAGCTTTCGCGGCGCTAGGCTCTCCCTGCGAGATGCAAGGCGGGCAGGAGCATATGCAGGAGAGGCGAGAGCAAAGCCGCGGGCCGAGGCCAGAGCAGGGGCAGGCGGGGAGACGGGCGGGCCATGATATGCGCCGGGATCTGCACTGTGAGGCAGAGGCGCCTGAGTGTGATGTGGCGTCATGGTTTGAGGCGAGCACCCGGATTGCGACCGAGATGGGCGATCTGCGGGTTGATGCGCTTTGGCCGGGGGACCGGCTTTTGAGCGAGGCCGGTCATGAGAGCGTTGTGGGCTTTGAGGTGTGGCAGGGCGAGGGCCTGCGGGCGAATGCGCCTGTCGTGTTCAGCCCCGGTGTTCTGGGCAACCAGATGCCGTTGCGGGTGCGCCAGAGCCAGCCTGTATTGATCAGACTGCCCGAGCGCTGCGCCTATCAGGGGCATAGGGAGCTTTTTGTGCCGGCTTTGGTTTTGGTCAATGGGAGCGATATTGCGCTGCGGCCTTGCCAGCATATCTGCTATCTGCGCCCGGTTTTGAGGACCGAGGCGACAATCTTTGCGGAGGGGGCCGCCTGTGAGGCGGACGGGGTTTTGAAAAGCCGCTCACCGGGCCGCCGCTTGCGGCTTGGATACGGGGCGGCGGCGGCTGTTCTGAGTTATTTGCCCGAGGCGGGCGTCGGTTTGCCAAGGGTGATCTAACAGTCTAGCGTTTGCGCCATACAGGGGCGGGAGCGCAGGATGAGCTGGGATCATATCGTTATTGGCGCGGGCAGCGCGGGCTGTGTTATGGCGCGGCGTCTGGCGGATGGGGGGCGCAAGGTTTTGCTGCTCGAAGCGGGCGGGCGCGACAGCTACCATTGGGTGCATATCCCGATGGGTTATCTTTACTGCATTGGCAATCCGCGCACCGACTGGTGCTTTCGCACCGAGGCGGAGGCCGGGCTGAACGGGCGCTCGCTTTTGTATCCGCGTGGCAAGGTTTTGGGCGGCTGCTCGTCGATCAACGGGATGCTCTATCTGCGCGGGCAGGCAGCGGATTATGACGGCTGGCGGCAGGCCGGGCTGACCGGCTGGGGCTGGGACGATGTCTTGCCCTATTTCAAGCGCTCGGAAGATTATTATGCGGGGTCCGACGAGATGCATGGCGCGGGCGGGCCTTGGCGTGTGGAGGAGCAACGGCTGCGCTGGGATCTGCTGGATCACTGGCGCGACGCGGCGGTGAGCTATGGCTTGCCGGCGATGGAGGATTTCAACCGCGGCGACAACGAGGGCGTCGGGTATTTCCGGGTGAACCAGCGCGGTGGCTGGCGGGTGAACACGGCGAAGAGCTTTTTGCGCGGCGCGCCCAAGGCGATGGTCAAGACCGTGACGGGCGCGCAGGTGCAGAGGCTTGTTGTAGAGAATGGCCGCTGTGTGGCTGTGGAGTATGAGCGCGGCGGTGTCATCACGCAGGCGCGCTGTGGTGGTGAGATTGTGCTGAGCGCGGGGGCGATTGGCAGCCCGCAGATTTTGCAGCTCTCGGGGCTGGGGCCAGCCGCGCTTCTGCGCAGGCATGGGGTTGAGGTTCTGGCGGATCTGGCCGAGGTGGGCGCGAATTTGCAGGACCATTTGCAGCTGCGCTGTGCGTGGAAGCTGAGCGGAGCCAAGACGCTCAACACGCTGGCCAACTCGTTTTGGGGCAAGGCCAAGATCGGGCTGGAATATGCGCTCACGCGGCGCGGGCCGATGAGCATGGCCCCGAGCCAGCTTGGCGCATTTGCCAGAAGCCGGCCTGATCTGGCCACGGCGGACCTTGAGTATCATGTGCAGCCTTTGAGTCTCGGGGCCTTCGGAGAGCCGCTGCATGACTTTCCTGCGATGACTGCGAGCGTGTGCAATCTGCGCCCGGAAAGTCGCGGGGTTGTGGAGATTGCCAGTGCGGACCCAGGGGATGCGCCACGGATTGCGCCGAACTACCTGAGCACGGAGGGCGACCGCGCTGTGGCTGTGGCGGCGATCCGTCAGGTGCGCGAGATCATGGCCCAGCCTGCGCTGGCGCGCTATGCGCCCGAGGAGATGAAACCCGGCGCGCATCTGAGCACGGAGGGCGAGCTTGTGGCGGCGGCGGGCGAGATTGGCACAACGATTTTCCATCCGACCTGCACGGTGCGGATGGGACAGGAGGCGGCCGCGCCGCTTGACGGGGAGTGCCGTTTGAAGGCGATCGGCAACCTCAGGGTGGTGGATGCGAGTGTGATGCCGCGGATTGTGAGCGGGAACACCAATGCGCCGACCATCATGATTGCCGAGAAGGTGGCGGAGATGATGTTGCGGGGGTGAGAGTGTTTCGGATTTGGCTGCGCCAAATCCGACCCGGTGAGGGGGACGCTGTCCCCCTCACACACCCCCTGGGATATTTTTGGAAAGAGGAAGCCTATGGTCGGGATTGTGGTGAGTTATCATTCGGGAAGCGGGCATACGCGGCGGCTTGTGGAGATATTTGCCGAGGAACTGGCGGAGTTGGGGGCGGATGTGCATCTGGTGGATGTGGAGGCGCTGGGAGCGGCGGACTGGGAGGCCATGAAGCGGGCGCAGGCGCATATTTTTGCGGCGCCGACCTATATGGGCAGCGTTTCGGCGCCCTATAAGGCGTTTATGGATGCGAGCAGCGACATTTGGGGCGGGCCTGATGGCTGGCAAAACAAGATCGCGGCGGGCATGACTGTGGCCACCTATCCGAGCGGTGACAAGATGAGCAGCCTCATGCAGCTGGCTGTGTTTGCAGCGCAGCACGGGATGATCTGGGTGGGGCTTGAAGACATTGGTGCGCCTGTGGAGCCTGACAAGGCGGGTATCAACGAGGACGGCTTTTCGCTTGGGCTTGGGGCGTGCTCGGTGCGCGACAAGAGCGAGATGATACGGGCGGGCGATGTGATAACCGCCCGCCGCTTTGCGCAGAGGATTTACGATGCAACGGCGCGCTGGAGCCGTGGCGCGGACTAGCTTTGCGCGGCTTCGATCTTGTCCTGGGTTTTGGTGTCAAAATCAGAGGCGTCGTGGCGGTTGCGCAGCTGGCTTGACAGCTCGCCCATGGCGCGGTTGACCATGCGGCCGCGCTGGACCGCGGGGCGGGCATCAATCGCTTCGGCCCAGCGGAGCACGTTTTTGTAGGAGGCCACATCGAGGAATTCGGCGGCGTTATACTGCCGGCCCAGAACGAGCTGACCATACCAGGCCCAATTGGCCATATCGGCGATCGTGTAGTCTTCGCCTGTGAGGTAGGTGTTTTCGGCCAGGCGGCGGTCGAGCACGTCGAGCTGGCGTTTGACCTCCATGGCGAAGCGGTTGATCGGGTATTCGTATTTTTCGGGCGCATAGGCGTAGAAATGGCCGAAGCCGCCGCCGAGGTAGGGCGCGCTGCCCATCTGCCAGAAGAGCCAGTTGAGGCATTCGCCGCGCAGGGCCGGGTCTTTCGGAATGAACGCGCCGAATTTCTCGGCCAGTTGCAGCATGATGCTGGCGCTTTCAAACATACGGCGGGGGGGCGTTTCGGAGTGATCCATCAGCGCGGGGATTTTGGAGTTCGGGTTGATCTCGACGAACCCCGAGCCGAACTGGTCGCCCTCGCCGATGTTTATCAGCCATGCGTCATATTCGGCCTCTGTGTGGCCGGCGGCGAGCAGCTCTTCGAGCAGCACCGTGACCTTGACGCCATTGGGCGTGGCCAGCGAGTAGAGCTGGAGCGGGTGCTTGCCGACGGGCAGCTCTTTGTCATGGGTTGCGCCTGCGATGGGGCGGTTGATCGAGGCGAAGGTGCCGCCGCTTTCCTTCTCCCATGTCCAGACCTTCGGGGGGATATATGTATCGCTCATGTGATATGCCTTTCGGGTTGCTTGGGCTGAAGGTAGTGCAAAACGGCGCGAATGACAGGGCCAAATCCGCAGGCAGGCTGTGCGCTGACGCAGGGGGATTTTTCAAAAAAGCCGAAGTGGAAAAACGCGTTTTGGAAAAACAGGAATTGCCCCATTGCGCGCAGGGGCGCTCTGCGTGTTGTCTTGGCGCAGGCACAAAGGAGAGCGCGGATGGGCGAGCGGGCAAAAGTTGTTGTGATCGGGGGCGGTATTGCGGGCTGTTCTACGGTCTATCATCTGACGCAGGAGGGGATCACGGATGTGATCTTGCTGGAGCGGGACGAGCTGACCAGCGGCACGACCTGGCATTCGGCGGCGCAGGTGACGAACTTTGGCATGAACCAGACCATGGTGGGCCTCAAGTCACACTCGATTGCGCTTTATAAGGCGCTGTCTGAAGATCCGGACTATCCGATCAACTATCACCATGCGGACGGCGGGATCCGACTGGCCGAGACCGAGACGCAGATGGAGGCCTACCGCCACTTTGCCTCTATGGCGCGGGGGATGGGCGTTGACTTTGAGGTGATTGATGCTGCGGAATGCGCCCGGCGGCATCCGCTTTTGGAGACGGATGGGCTTGTGGGCGGGCTATGGGACCCGCTGGATGGCGACATTGACCCGGCGCAGCTCTGTCAGGCGCTGGCGCGGCGGGCGCGGGCCGCGGGCGCGCGGGTGATTCGCCACCGCCCCGTGACAGGGCTTCGGCAGCGCGCGGATGACAGCTGGATCGTGCAGACCGAGGCGGGCGATATCGAGGCCGAAATCATCGTCAACGCCGGCGGCTATCGCTGCAACGAGATCGGCGCAATGATGGGAGCGATCCTGCCTGTGGCGAGCATGGAGCATCAGTATTTTCTCACCGAGCCGATCAAGGCGATCGAGGAGGCGGGCCATCGTATGCCGCTGATCCGCTGTCCGATCAGCGACTATTATTCGCGTCAGGAGAAGAACGGTCTGCTGATCGGATTTTATGAGCAGGGCTGCAAGACCTGGGGGATGGACGGGATTGACCCCAATTTCACCAATGCGCTCTGCCCTGATGACCCTGAGCGGGTGATTGAGACATTTGAGGGCGCGATGGCGCGGATGCCTGCGATTGGGGAGGTGGGGATACATACGATTGTCAACGGGCCGATCACCTATACGATTGACGGTGCGCCGCTGGTCGGGCCGATCCCCAACAAGCGTAACGCATTTTGTATCACCGGTTTGCGTGCGGGGCTTGGCGAGGGCGGCGGGCATGGCTGGCTTTTGGCGCAGATGATTGCCCATGGCGAGGCCTGCTATGACACGTGGTGTATTGATCCGCGCCGCTTTACAGGGCACGCCAGTGTCGAGCTGACCGCGCTGAAGGCGATCGAGGATTACCAGAACGAATTTCGCTTTCATTATCCGCATGAGCACCGGCCTGCGGGGCGGCCTATGAAGACCACGCCTTTGACGGCGGTGCTTGAGGCCGAGGGCGGGCATATGGGCCTTGTGAACGGCTGGGAGCGGCTGGAGTATATCAAGCCTGATCCCGCGTTTGAGGAGGCGTTGAGCTTTCGCTTTACCAATGTCGAGGCGCTGGTGGGCGAAGAGGTGCGCGCGCTGGTGCGCGGCGTCGGGCTGACCGAAGTGAGCGGGTTCAACCGCTTTGAGATCACGGGGTCGGGCGCGCATGAGTTTCTTGACCGGATGAGCTGTGGCCGCCTCCAGCGCCGCGAGGGGCGGGTGGGGCTGAGCTATCTGCTCAACCATCACGGCATGGTGAAGGCCGAGGCCACGATTGCCAATCTGGCGAATGGCCGGATCTGGTATGGCTCGGCTGCGGCGGCGGAGTATCACGATATGGACTGGCTTTTGCAGCATATCGGCGCCGATGAAGACGTGCAGATCCGCTCGCTGACAAACGAAATGACGACTCTCGTCCTTGCCGGGCCAAAGGCGCGCGAGGTTTTGTCGGCAGCGGCGCGTGGCGACTGGTCGGACGGGGCCTTTAAGTGGCTTGCGGTGCGCGAGGCGCATATCGGGATCGCGCCGGCTGTTGTGATGCGGGTGAGCTTCTCGGGCGAGCTGGCTTACGAGATCCATGTGGCCAACCAGAGCCTGATGGCCGCCTATACGGCGCTGCGCCGGGCGGGGGCGCCCTATGGCATGAGCCTTTTTGGCAGTCGCGCTGTCGAGGCTATGCGTCTTGAGATGGGCTTTTTGCACTGGAAATCAGAGATGATCACTGAATTTAGCCCCTATGAGACCGGGCTTGAGCGCTTTGTGACGCTGGATAAGGCATTTATCGGTAAAGAGGCGCTGATCGCGCATGAGCCAAAGGTGCAACTTGTGAGCCTGACGCTTGAGACCGAAGAGGCGCCCGCCCATGGCGGCGCGTCTGTGATGCTGGGCGATCGCGTTGTCGGGACAGTCACCGCGGGCGCTTGGGGCCATCGGGTGGGCGCCAATATCGCGCTCGCCTTTGTGGAGCGGGGCCTTGAGGCGGCGGAGTTGACGGTTGATGTCTTGGGCAAATCTGTGCCGGCGGCTGTCGCCCCGTTGCGCCGCCTTGCGGGGCAGGCCTAAAAAAGAACCCCCGCAGCGCAAGCTACGGGGGCAATTGTCTTTTTCGTGTCAGAGTGGCTCTGAGATCGAGGGGATAAATTACATCCCGTTCTCGCGCTGTAGCTTCTTGCGCGCCAGCTTGCGCTGACGGCGGATCGCTTCAGCTGTCTCGCGTGCTTTTTTCTCGGACGGTTTCTCGAAATGCTGCTTGAGCTTCATCTCGCGAAAAACACCCTCACGCTGTAGCTTTTTCTTCAGGGCACGAAGCGCCTGATCGACGTTATTGTCGCGAACACTAACCTGCATGTGGTTTTCACCACCTTTCTAGTTTGAAGTTGCAAGGATTTGCAGGAAGGTG
>JAHBAN010000054.1 GCA_018500075.1 Flavobacteriia bacterium
GCTTTGTTGCAGTGCAGAATATTGACCAATGGCGCGCTTGCCAATAGGAAGCATGAAGTTTGGCCTCTGCATTGTGTAGATGGGTCTTAATGGAGAAGAATACTATGTCGGCACTGCGTGACGCTGCGATGACCTCGAAAGCCTGGCCCTTTGTGGAAGCGCGCCGCGTTTTGAAGCGTTATGAGAAGCAGCCGCCCGAGAAGGGGTATGTCCTGTTTGAGACGGGATATGGCCCTTCGGGATTGCCTCATATCGGCACCTTTGGCGAAGTGGCGCGCACCAGTATGATCCGCCATGCTTTTGGCGTGATCAGCGATATTCCGAGCAAGCTTGTCTGCTTTTCGGATGATCTGGACGGTATGCGCAAGGTGCCCGGCAATGTGCCCAACCCCGAGGCGCTGGCGGCGCATTTGCAAAAGCCGCTGACCAGCGTGCCGGACCCGTTTAAAAAATTTGACAGCTTTGGCGCGCATAACAATGCGATGCTGCGACGCTTTCTGGACACCTTCGGCTTTGAATACGAGTTTGTCTCGGCGACCGAATTTTATGCCTCCGGGCAGTTTGACAAGATCCTGCTGCGGGCCGCCGAGAAGTATGACGAGATTATGGCTGTGATGCTGAAGTCGTTGCGCGAAGAGCGGCGCAAGACCTATTCGATCTTTCTGCCGATCCACCCTGTGACGGGGCGGGTGATGTATGTTCCCATGAAAGAAGTGAACGCCGCGGCCGGCACGATCACCTTTGACACCGAAGAGGGCGAGGAAATGACCTTGCCGGTGACGGGGGGCAACGTGAAGCTGCAGTGGAAGCCCGATTTTGGCGCGCGCTGGGCGGCGCTCGGGGTGGACTTTGAGATGTATGGCAAGGACCACAGCACCAACACGCCGATTTATGACAGCATTTGCCGGATATTGGGCGAGCGCGCGCCCGAGCATTTCACCTATGAGCTGTTTCTGGACGAGAACGGCCAGAAAATCTCGAAATCCAGCGGCAATGGTGTGAGCATTGACGAATGGCTGACCTATGCCAGCACCGAGAGCCTTGGGTATTTCATGTATCTCAAGCCGCAAACGGCCAAGCGGATGCATTTTGATGTGATCCCCAAGGCGGTGGACGAATACCACCAGCAACTGCGCGCCTATGAGACGCAAGATGCGGCGGCGCGGCTCAACAACCCTGTTTACCATATTCACGGCGGCGATGTGCCCAAGTCAGATATGGTTGTGCCATTCTCCATGCTGTTGAATCTGGCCAGCGTGGCGGCGGCCGAGGACAAAGAGGGGCTTTGGGGCTTCATCAAGCGCTATGCACCCGAGGCGAGCGCGGCAAACAACCCGCAGCTTGACGCGGCGGCGGGCTATGCTGTGCGCTATTTCAACGATTTTGTAAAACCGACGCGGGTGTTCCGGGCGCCCACAGAGCAGGAGCGCGCGGCGCTTCAGGACCTTGTGCGGGCGCTGAAAGACCCCGAGCTTGCGCGCGAGATGATTGCCAAGAAAAACGCCGCGATGGGCAAGGATGAACCAGTGGCGGCGCTTGATATGGCCGATGGCGAGGACTTGCAGAGCATTGTCTTTGCGGTGGGCAAGAACCACGGCTTTGAAAACCTGCGCGAGTGGTTCGGCGCGATTTATGAGGTTTTGATGGGGGCAAGCCAAGGCCCGCGCTTTGGCAGCTTTATCGCGCTTTACGGCGTTGAGGAGACGATTGCGCTGATCGAGCAGGGCTTGAACGGCGATCTCGGCTGAAGACCCGGGCGGCGGCCCCGCAGACCATAACCCAACTTGGGGCTGGCCCCGCCGACCACAACCCGTCTGGGGGGCTAGCCTCCCCCAGACCGCAGCTCAGCTGGGGGGCAGCCCCCCTGACCGCAGCTCAGCTGGGGGGCCAGCCCCCCAGACCCCCCGGGATATTTCGGGAAAGAAAAAGGCGGGGGACTCAGGGGAGGACATTTTTTCGGGTGGATTTTCGTAAAATGGTGTTGGGTGGTGTGAAAAATGTTTGGGCGGGATTGTGCTAATTTTATTTTTTGGCGAATAAGACGACATATTTATGTTGTATTTTGTATAGCTATTTTGTATACCAGCGCACATGAATACTAATTTAGATGATATGCCGCTCCCCGAGCTTCTCGCGCTGCGGGATGCTGTGAGCTCCCAGATCGCGCGCCATGAGCACCGTAAGAAGCAAGAGGCAATTGCTCAGCTCGAAGAAACCGCAAAAACCTACGGGTTTTCTTTGTCGGATCTGGTTGCTGCGGAAGGCCAGGGGCAACGGCGCACAAAGGCTGCGATAAAATATCGGCATCCTGACAACCCCGAACTGAAATGGAGCGGGCGCGGACTGCGCCCCCGTTGGCTTGTGGCGGCGCTTCAGGACGGCACGGCGCAGCTTGAAGACTTTAAAGTCTGAGCGCGGCGGGGCGCGGAGTGATCTGATCTGTCGGGCGTTGCGTAACCTCTTTTAGGAGGGCTGCGGAATGAAACAGATTTTGCTATTGTTGGCGATCGGGCTTGCGCTCTGGGTCAAGCCTGTGAGTGCGCAAGCGCCCGCCCCAACGCTTTCGGGAGCGGCGCATCAGGCTGTGATTTCAGCGCAGGTCGAGGCGTTTCAGGCGGATGATTTTGTGCGGGCGTTTTCATATGCCAGCCCGACGATCCGCGATCTGTTTCGCACTCCGGAAAATTTTGCGGCCATGGTGAAGCGGGGCTATCCTATGGTCTGGCGGACGCACGATCTGCACTATCTTGAGGCGCGCAGCATTGCCGGGGCGCTTTGGCAGAAGGTGCTTGTGACAGATGCCAAGGGCGAACGGTTTTTGCTGGATTATCGGATGATCCGGATCGGGGGCCGCTGGCGGATTGATGCGGTGCAAATGCTCACGCTGCCTGACGTGGCGGCCTGAGCGGGCGCGCCCGAGGCTCTACATGGGCACTGCCACTTCCACCTGAACTGCCACTGGCACTGCCACTGGCACCGGAACGGGTGTCAGGGCTGTGCCGCTTTCAGGGCGGTTTGAAGCTCGCCAATCAGCTCTTTGCGTTCCTCCTCGGAGAGAAACTTGCCGATTTCCGCCTCGCGGCCATTGCCTGAGAGGGTGATATAATGGGGCACCGGCCCGGCCTGCGGATAGATCTGTGCGCGGGTCCAATAGGTGTTGCAGCTCCAGTGGAGCGCGGGGCCTTTGTGGGGGTGATGCGTGAGATGTGTTTCTTGCGCGGTGATGGTGAGAACCTCGCGGGCGTCGCCTGTGCGATAGGTGTGCATGAAGGCAAAGTAGAGGCCCGTGAGCGTGATGAGCACGAAGGGCAGCATCCCCCAGAGCAGGGCCGTTCCGATCAGGCCGAAGAGGGGCAGCATGGCCAGAATGAAGATACTGCCGAAGACGCCGACGAAGCCGCGGATCGGCAGGCTGCGGTGGGGCCAGAGGCTCAGGGTCTGGCTGTCTTGGGTTCGGGTCCAGTGATAGGGCATCGGGCGCTCCTGTAACGGGGGAGGGCGCGCATGAGCGCGCAGCAAAGGGGGCAGGCGCGGCCCGGTAACGCGCGGCCAGAGACGGGGCGGGCCGGCCCGAGGCGGCAAAGCCTGGCGGCGGGGACACCGCGTCTGTGGGCGCGGAACGCGGGGCCGCGGAACAGCGGGGTATTGCGCCAAAATAGAAACGGGGCCCCAGATTGCTTTGGAGCCCCGTTGGTTTGATTTAGAGCACCGGCTTAGTGGGCGTGCTGCTTGTCCCAGTCTTCCTGCTTTGGAAGCTGCTCGAACGTGTGCTCGGGCGGCGGGCTTGGCAGGGTCCACTCAAGCGTGTCTGCATATTCGTTCCAGTAGTTGTTCTCGGTCACTTTTGCGCCGCGGAACAGGGTGTAGAACACGATCCCGAAGAACAGGATGAAAGATGCGAACGACAGGAAGGCGCCCCATGAGGAGACATAGTTCCAGTAGGCGAAGGCTTCGGGATAGTCGATGTAGCGACGTGGCATCCCTTGGCGACCCAGGAAGTGCTGTGGGAAGAAGGTGATGTTGACGCCGATAAAGAACATCCAGAAGTGCACCTTGCCCCAGAACTCCGGGTATTGGCGGCCTGTCATCTTGCCGATGTAGAAATAGATCCCGGCGAAGATGGTGAAGGCTGCCCCCATCGACATGGTGTAGTGGAAGTGGGCCACAACATAATAGGTGTCGTGATAGGCGCGGTCGATGCCGGCCTGAGACAGAACGATGCCTGTGACGCCGCCGATTGTGAAGAGGATCAAGAAGCCGATGGCAAAGAGCATCGGTGTTTTGAACTCAAGGCTGCCGCCCCACATGGTCGCGATCCAGGAGAAGACCTTGATCCCTGTGGGAATCGCGATCGTCATGGTGGCGAGCATGAAGTAGCTTTGCTGTGTCAGGGACATTCCGACGGTATACATATGGTGTGCCCAGACAACGAAGCCGAGCGCGCCGATCGCGATGATCGCCCAGACCATGGGCAGGTAGCCGAACACAGGCTTGCGCGAGAAAGTCGCGAAGATGTGCGAGACGAGGCCAAAGCCCGGCAGAACCACGATATATACTTCGGGGTGACCGAAGAACCAGAGGATGTGCTGGTAGAGGATCGGATCGCCGCCGCCGGCCGGGTCAAAGAAGGTTGTCCCGAAGTTGCGGTCGGTGAGGAGCATGGTGATCGCGCCGGCCAGAACAGGCAGGGCGAGAAGGATGAGCCATGCGGTCACGAAGATCGACCAGGCAAAGAGCGGAACCTTGAACAATGTCATGCCGGGGGCACGCATATTGAGGAAGGTTGTGATCATATTGATCGCGCCCAGGATCGAGCTTGCGCCGGAGACGTGCACCGCGAAGATCGCAAGATCCATCGACATACCGCCTTCTGTCGTGGAGAGCGGCGGGTAGAGCACCCAGCCAACGCCGGAGCCGAGCTGGTCATTGCCACCGGGAGCAAGCATCGAGGCCACGCCAAGCGCAACACCGGCAACATACATCCAGAAGGAGAGGTTGTTCATCCGTGGGAAAGCCATGTCTGGCGCACCGATTTGCAGCGGCATGAAGTAGTTACCAAAGCCGCCAAACAGCGCCGGAATCACCACAAAGAACATCATCAGGACGCCGTGATAGGTGATCAGAACGTTCCAGAGGTGCCCGTTCGGGGTGCAGACTTCGCCGGATGTGACGAAGCGGAAGCCTTCCATACACATATGCTGAACGCCAGGTTGCATCAGCTCGAGGCGCATGAAAACGGTGAAGGTAACGGCGATCAGACCGGCAAGCGCCGAAACGATCAGATAAAGCAGACCAATGTCTTTATGATTGGTCGAGAGGAACCAGCGCGTAAAGAAGCTCCGGTTGTCCTCGTGGTCGTGGCTGTGAATGGCTGCGTCTGCCATGCGTGCCTCCCTTGGTTCCAAAATTCGGCATACGAAAAGGGGAATCCAGCGGGAATCCCTCTGCGCATACGGGGTGTATCATTTATACGTTTTAGAATGTGTGTCTGTCTTGGGCAACGGGTGAAGTTGATCCAGATCAAATTATATTGTCGCACCCCCTTGTGACAGATCAAATGAAGGCGCGCGCGGGGCGGATCTGGCTGTTTTGCAGGGCGCGGGGAGAGGGCGGCGGACATAGAAAACGCCCCCGCGCAGGGCAGGGGCGTTATGATCGCATTAAGACAAGCGTCAGGCTCTGTCTCTGGCCTCGTCTGTGGCCTTGCTTTTGGCTCAGTCTGTGGCTGTTGTGGTTTCTTCAATCGGCGCAGGGCCGACCGAGGCGAGCCATGCGGCGACATCTGCGCCACCGTCTTTCAGCTTGAAGCTCATTTTTGACTTGGTGGCAAAACCGTTGTCACCGAGCCAGGCTTTCGGGTCTGCGACATAGGCGGCGAGGGCCTCTTCGCTCCAGACAAAGCCCGCGTCAGCGGCGTCTTTGAGGCCGTTGCCGTATTTGTATCCGTCATAGGAGCCGGCAACGCGGCCAATCACGCCGTAAAGGTTTGGGCCGGTTTTGCCGCCTTTGTAGATGTCTTCGCCTTCCGCGGAGACAACCATGTGGCAGGCTTTGCATTTCTTGAAGTCTTTCTCGCCTGCTTCGATGTCACCAGCGACAGCAGGTGCGGCGGCCATAAAGGCGCTCGCGGCGAGGAGAGAGAAAAGTTTCATGGCTAAAGAGTCCTTTGATTGGGTTTGGGTCTTCTGCATACGGCCTATCTGATCATTTGGAGCAATTTGTGCAACGGACATTTCGACGCGGGGAGCGTGCAAAGCCATGTAGGGCGGGCCTAGTTGCAACTTGGCGCTGTCATGGCCGTCTCAAAAGTCGCTTTGAGCGCAACATCGAGATCCTCCATCGTCACGGGCAGGCCAAGATCAACGAGAGAGGTCACGCCGTGCTCTGTGATGCCGCAGGGGACGATGCCTGTGAAATGCTCAAGATCCGGCTCGACGTTGATCGAGATGCCGTGAAAGCTGACCCATTTGCGCAGGCGTATGCCGATGGCGGCGATTTTGTCTTCTGCCTTGGCGCCCGTGGCGGTCAGGGGCTTGTCTTCGCGCTGCACCCAGACGCCGACGCGGCCTTCGCGGATTTCGCCTGTAATGTTGAATTCGGCGAGCGTGTTGATCACCCAGCGTTCCAGATCGCGCACGAAACAGCGCACATCGCGGCCGCGCTTGGCGACATCGAGCATGACATAGACAACGCGCTGGCCGGGGCCGTGGTAGGTATATTGCCCGCCGCGGCGCGCCTCGTAGACGGGGAAGCGCTCGGGTGAGACAAGATCGGCAGGCTTGGCCGAAGTGCCTGCGGTATAGAGCGGCGGATGCTCCAAGAGCCAGACGCACTCCGGCGCTGTGCCGGCGTGGATGGCGGCGACTCGCGCCTCCATGAAGCTGAGGGCCTCTTCATAGGGCACGAGGCCGTCGGTGTGTTTCCATTCGATCATCTGGTGTCCTTCAGCGGGGAAATGACCCGTGTCTCTTGGGGCAGGGAGTGAGCGGCCTGCGACGGGACTATCATAGCCCATTTGCCCAGCAAGACGAAAGGCGCTTTGACATGAGCCTGTCTTTCAGGCCCTGCGCTGTGCCGCTGCGCCCCCCTCTGACGCCTGTGGCGAGAGATTCGCCGGATCGGGAGAGCGCGGCTGATTCACTTTTGGCGTCTTGAGTGCCCTTGCGGCCCTTTCGGGCGGGGGGCGTGGCGGGATTGTGCAAGGGCGGGTGGCTGTCCCTTATACACATCT
>JAHBAN010000025.1 GCA_018500075.1 Flavobacteriia bacterium
CACATATTTTAAAAGATGCTGAATATACCTAAGACTGGACCCGCGCGGGGTTTTCGGTCAGACTGCCCCTATGGCAGGCCAGACAGACACCATCATCGCCGCAGTGCTGCGCGATATTGAAACCGGCGCATTGCGCCCGGGCGACTTTATTGAAGACGCCGCCCTGATGGCGCGCCATGATGTCTCGCGCACCCCTGTGCGGGAGGCCTTGATCCAGCTTGAGGCCAGCGGGCTTGTGGCGCGCGTGGCGCGCAAGGGCGCGATTGTCTTTCGCCCGACCCTTGAGCAGTTTCTGGCCATTCTGGAAGTTCATGCCAAGCTCGAGGGCCAGGCCGCGGGGCTGGCAGCGCGGCGCCTGTCGCGCGCCCATGCCGCGGCTTTGGAGGCGGCGGTTGCCGCCTGCGAGGCCCATGCACATTGCCATGGCGACGGCGCGGCCGACGCCTATTACCAGCTCAACCTCGACTTTCACCGCGTCGTCGCCGAAGCCGCCGGAAACCCTTATCTGCTCGAGATGATCAAGACCAATGCCCGCAAGCTCATGGCCTATTATCGCGCCCGCTACCACTATCAGGGCGCCATCGCGACCTCGGCCAAAGAGCACCGCGCGATTGCCGATCTGATCACGGCCAGAAACGCTACGGAAGCCGAGGCCGCCATGGAGCGCCATGTCAGCTTTGACCATGTCACAGCGCTCGACCTGCTTGCTGCGCTAAGCTGATTTTCCTTCGTAAAACAGCGCGATACGCTCCGCCATTGCGGCCATATTCGCCTCTTTGACCAGCGATTGACGCGCCCGCTCTGTCACATCATTCGGCAGCGCATCGGCCAGATGCTCCACCAGCGCCGCCATGAACTGCGGCGTCATCTCGGGGTGATACTGGGTTGTCAGGACCGCCGGCCCCATCACAAACCCCGCCACCGCGCAATCCGGCCCCGAGGCGATCGCCTCAGCACCTTTTGGCAGCCGTGTCACCTGCTCTGAATGGCTGGCGTAAAGCGGCAGGACGCAACCGTCGGCAAAGCGCTGCTCCACCAGACCAAAGACCCAGCCGCCGGGGTTTGGCCCGACAGATCCGCCCAGCGCCTTGGCGATCGCCTGATGGCCAAAACAGGCCCCGAACATCGGCAGCCCCGCGGCCCAGACCTCGCGGATCAGCGCAAACAAACGCGTCACCCAAGCGTCGCCCGCATTCACAGAATGCGGCGAGCCGGTGATCAGAACGCCATCCAGCCCCGCCAGAGTGTCAGGAAACACCCCGTCTTTGACCGGATAGACCTCAAACGCCCACTCCGGGCGCACCTTGCGGATCATCGCCGGAAATTTCTCGCCGTCCTTCGGCCAGCGCGTCGAAAACGCGCTCTCGTCAGTGTTGGTCATCAAGACAGCAATACGCATCAGGGCCGCTCCCGGTCAGATTCTTCTTTACATATTTATATCGTCTAATAATATACTTAACAAGTGAAACTCGGCGCGAGGTAGCCCCATGACAGTCTGGACCCCTAGAGATGACGGCTTTGCCGACCTCTCCAGCCATGACACCTTCGAGCAGGGCGCGCCGCACAACACCTTCAAGCGGCTGCGCGACGAAGACCCGGTGAGCTGGACAGACTACGCCGATGGCGAGAATTACTGGTCGATCACCCGCCACGCCGATATGATGGAAATGAACCGCAACACCGCTGTGTTCTCCTCGGCGCGCGGCATCCGCATGGAAGACCAGTCCTACGACGAATACCTCGCGCGGCGCACCTTTCAGGAAACCGACGCGCCCGAGCATATGCAGACCCGGATCAAAGTCGCCAAAGCCTTTTCCAAGCCGGTGATTGCACAGTTTGATGCGGAAATCGGCCGGCTTTGTGACGAGATCCTCGACGAAGCCCTCAGCGTCGACAGCTTTGATGCGACCAAAACGATCGCCCGCGAACTGCCGATGCGAATGCTCGGGCGCATCCTCGGACTGCCCGAAAAAGACCTGCCCTGGCTCGTTGAGAAAGGCGATGCGCTGATCGCCAATACAGACCCCGAGTTTACCGACCATGTGCTTGATAAAATGGAGACCGACGCCTTTCGCATGATGCCGTTCAACTCGCCCGCCGGCGCGGAGCTGTTTCTCTATGCCAAGGAGCTTATGAAAGCCAAGGAGGCCGCAGGCGACACCGAGGGCGTGCTCCACATGATCCTGCAGCCCGACAAGGACGGCAACACCATCACCGAGGAAGAGTTTCGCAATTTCTTCTGCCTATTGGTTGCCGCCGGCAATGACACCACGCGCTACTCGATCGCCGCAGGCATTCAGGCGATGTGCCACCAGCCCGAGCTTCTCGGCCAGATGAAAACCGACGACATCTGGAGCACCGCCCCCGACGAGATCATCCGCTGGGCCACGCCCGCGCTCTACTTCCGCCGCACGGCGATGCAGGATTACGAAGCCCACGGCAAAACCATCCGCAAAGGCGATAAAGTGCTGTTCTGGTGGTCTTCGGGCAACCGCGACGAGCGCGCCTTTGAGGCGCCCATGCGCGTCGATCTGGCGCGCGAAAACAACCGCCATGTCAGCTTTGGCCAGGGCGGGCCGCACGTCTGCCTCGGAATGTGGCTGGCCCGACTGGAAGTGCGGGTGCTATTTCAAAAGCTTGCCAAACGCCTCTCGGCCATTGAAGCTGACGGGGAGCACCGGTTCTTGCGCTCAAACTTTGTCGGCGGGATCAAATCCCTGCCGGTGCGCATCAAACGCGCCTGACCCCGAACCAGCCCCCAAAGATCAGACCAGACCATGCAACACACCACATACCACACCACATAACAAAATACTGACAGCCTAAAACATAAGGGGCAAAGCCCCACAGGGAGAGACATATGAAAGACCGCTTGCGCGTATTGTTCTGCGACCATCTCAGCATCATGCGGGGGAAATACCTCCCCAATAGCAAAATCGCCGATGCCAGCACCCGCTTTTGCCGCTCCACATTCGGCGTGCATTACGACAAGGATCTGCTGCCCGCCCCCGGCGCCATGATGATGGAGGGGCTGCCCGATATGGAGCTGATGTGGAAGGCCGAAGAGATCCGCGACAGCTGGGATGAGCAGACCAAAATCGTGATCGGCGATCTTTATGACGCCGCGGGGGCGCCGCTCGAGCTGTGCCCACGTGGTGCGCTCAAACGGGCTGTGGCGGCCTGGCAGGCCAAAGGCCTCACGCCAAAAATCGGCATTGAACTCGAGTGCTTTGCCCTGCAGCTGGACGACACCGGCCAGATTGCGCCCTATGATACGCCCGGCGGCGTGGTCTATGGCACAGGCCCCTTCTCCGATCCGCTGCGCTTTAATGATGCGATCTGGGAAGAGGCCGACCGCCTCGGCTTTGATCTGGAGGTCATCACCTCGGAATATGACAGCCCGCAGTTTGAATATGTGCTCACCTTTGATGATGCGGTGAAGGCGGTCGATGATATTGTGCTCTTTCGCCTCATGGCGCGCGAAATCGCGTTCGAACATGGCGTGCTCCTGAGCTTTTTGCCCAAGCCGCTGGCCGAGGCGGGCGGCTCGGGGATGCATATCAACCTCTCCTTCACCGACCAGAGCGGCAAGAATGCGCTCTCCTCGGGCGATCAGGGCGGGCCTGAGCATATGAATGATCTGGCGCGCGGCTGCCTTGCGGGGCTGCTGCACCATCACAAAGGCCTCGCGGGGCTGATCGCGCCGACCGCCAACAGCTATCAACGCCTGCAGCCCGGCTCGCTCTCGGGCTTCTGGAAAAACTGGGGCGGCGATCACCGCAATGTCACCACGCGGATCAGCTCGGAAGGCGGCGCCAAGGCGCGGCTTGAGCACCGTATGGCCGACGCCTCCTCCAACCCCTACACCGCCACAGCCGCCGTGCTGCAGGCCGCGCTTCTGGGCGTAGAAAACGGCTATGAGCTGCCCGCCATGGAAACCGGCGATGGCTTTGAAACAACCGATGCCACAGAAAGCACCGCCACAAGCCTTGAAGGCGCGATGGCCGACCTGCGGGCCGATACAGCCCTCACCACCGCCGTGGGGGCGCTGCTCTGTGACAACCATATCTTTATGAAAGAACAGGAAGTCGAAAAAACCCGCGCGCTGCAAGGCGATGCCCTGCGCGATTTCTATGTCTATTACGTGTAAAGGACCAAGCTGATGAATGTGACATGGCTCCTGCCCGACGGCAGCGAAATTTCGGCTCAGGTGGCCGAAGGGGTGAATATGATGGAAGCCGCCCTCGCCAATACGGTGCCCAATGTCATCGGGGAATGCGGCGGCAGCCTCGCCTGCGCGACCTGCCATGTCTATGTCCACGAGGCCTGGCGCGCAGAGACCGGGCCGGCGGGGGAGTTCGAGGACGCCATGCTGGACGCCACAGAGGCCGAGCGCGGCCCCGGCTCGCGACTGTCCTGCCAGATCCTTGCCAGCCCGGCTCTGGATGGGCTGAAGCTGGTTGTGCCGGCCGTGTGAGCCTCGCTCACCCTGCGTGACGGCGTCTTGGGAGGGTTGAATTAGGATGGTCGAATTTTCGCTTTGCGAAAATCCGACCGCGAGGGGGCCAGCCCCCTCGCGCTCCCCCGGGATATTTTTGGAAAGAAAAAGACCAAGAAACCGCTCTGGCGGATCTAGGGGGTTTTTTTGATCTGCGTTTTGGTTTAGATTTACCGAAGATAAATTTCGGGAATCCTGAATATGCAAACCAAAGCCCCCTCCGTTCATGATGCAGACCCCATCCCCGAGGCCGCACGCGCGGCGATTGATGCGCTTTTGGCCTCGGGCGATCTGTTTCGCTACACAGCGGTGCAAGATGCGCCGGTCGCCCTTCTGGAGCGGGATTTCGCCGCTCTGTTGGGGGCCAGATACGCGCTGGCGGTGTCGTCCTGTTCGGCGGCGCTGTTTTTGGCGCTGAAGGCGCTCGGGCTGCCGCGCGATGCGCGGGTGCTGATCCCCGGGTTTACCTTTGCGGCGGTGCCCTCTGCGGTGGTTCATGCCGGGTGCCAGCCTGTGCTTTGCGAGGTCGGCGAAAACTATCGCATCGATCTGGCCGACTTTGAGGCCAAGCTCGCCACAGAGATCAGCGCCGTGATCATCTCCCATATGCGCGGTCATACCTCCGATATGGACGCGATAATGGCGCTCTGCGCGGCGCGCGATATTCCTGTTGTGGAAGACGCGGCCCACAGCCTTGGCACCACATGGCACGGCAAAAACATCGGCACGCTCGGGCACATCGGCTGCTTTTCCTTCCAGTCCTACAAGCTCGTCAACGCCGGGGAAGGCGGCATCCTGATCACCGATGACGCCGATCTGCTGGCCCAGGCCGTGATCATGTCAGGCGCCTATGAGCACAACTGGCGCAAGCATGGCGAGATCGACGCTGCGCTCACCGAGGCCTTTGCGCGCTGGCAAAACCGCCTGCCGCTTTACAATCTGCGCCTGAGCAATCTCTCCGCCGCGGTGATCCGCCCCCAGCTGCCGCTCGTGGCCGAACGCGTCGCCAAGGGGCGCAGCAATCATGATTATGTCGCCGCAAAACTGGCGCACTGCCGCTTTATCACCGTGCCCGACAAGCTCGCCCCCGAAGAGCGCGCCCCCGACAGCATCCAGTTCAACCTTGTGGATATGGATGATCGCGAGACAGACGCCTTTGCCCGCGCGGCCGCCGCGCGCGGCGTCAAGGTTCAGGTCTTCGGGCGCAGCACAGACAATGCCCGCGCCTTCTGGAACTGGCAGTTCATCGGCGGGCAAACGCCCGATCTGCCCCAGACCCGCAAGATGCTGATGCGGGCCTGCGATACCCGCCTGCCCGCCCGGCTGACGCGCGCCGAGCTGGACTTTATCGCAGAGGCGCTGCGCGCCGCCGCCGAGGAGGCCAAGGCAAAGCCCGCGCTCAAAGCAGGCTGATCACCCCTTTTGTGTCGGGAAAGGCCTCGAGCGCCGGGTCGATGATGGTCTGGCGCAGGATCGGGCGCAGCTTGTCTGCGACCCCGCCGGGCATATCCTTCAGAATGCCTTCGCGCGCCGTCAGGCTGATCCGCCGCGACAGCGGCTCAAAGGGCAGCTGCATCACGTCGATCTTGGGCGCAAAGCGGCGCGCCCGCATGAGCGCGAGCGGCGTCAGGATGGTCCAGCCCGCCCCCTGCCCGACCATGGCCAGAATCGCGTGATAGCTGTCGAGCTCAAAGCGGTGTGACAGGCGCAAATTCTGGCGCGACAGATGACTGGCAATCTGGCGGCCCATATGATGACGCGAGGTATATTGGATCAGCGGCAGCCGCTTGAGCTGGCGCAGCACATCGCCCTTGCGATCCACCGCCCCTTTGGGCGCGGCCACCACAAAGCCCTCCTCCATCAACGGGTGCACTTCCATGCCGCTCAGCGCCTCGCCCATCTCGGCGGCCACAATCACATCCAGAGCGCGCGCATCCAGCTGGTCGTGCAGAAAATGGCTCGCCCCGGTCTCGAGCAAAAACTGGCAGGTGGTCAGCTCGTCCGCCATCTGGGTCAGAAGCTGGGGCGTCACATCCGCCGCCAGATCTTCGATCATCCCGAGGCGAAACCGCGTCAGCCCGCGCATATCGCTCATCGCCAGTTCGGCGCGCACCTGTTCGGCCTCGTTCATGATATTCTGGGCGCGCCGCCGGAAAATCTCTCCCGCGGGGGTCAGCAAAATAGGCCGCGCATTGCGCTGCAAGAGCGTCACACCCATCGCGCCTTCCAGATTGGTCAGCTGCTGGCTCACAGCCGAAGGGCTGGCCCCGAGGCGGCGCGCCGCCGCGGTGATCGAGCGCTCCTCGGCTGTCGCAATAAACACTTCCACCCCCCAAAGGGTGATCCGACCTGTGTTGTCCGCCATTTGGTCTTACTTGCCCATCTTGGACAGCTTGGCCTGAAGCGCCGCCAGCTCGGCCTTGATATCGGTCAGATCATCGGGGCGCTCGTCTTTTGGCGCCGCCGCCTCGGGCTTGGCCGCCGAAGCCCCGCCCGCGCCGCCAAAGCCGCCGGTCATCGCCTTCAAAAACGCTTCTTGCTGGGCCTGAAGCGCCTCAAAGCCCGGAACCTTGGCCATGGGGCTGATGGTGCCCATGTTCTTCATCATCTTTTCCTGCCCCTCGCGCAGCATATCAAAGCTGGCTTGCAAAAACTCGGGCATCATCTGGGTCGCCTGATTGGTGTAGCTGCGCACAATGTCATTGAGCACAGACACCGGCAGCATATTCTCGCCGCGGCTCTCGTGGTCGGCAATGATTTGCAAAAGATATTGCCGCGTCAGGTCGTCGCCCGATTTCAGATCCACAATCTGAACCTCGCGCCCCTCGCGGATAAAACTCGCGATGTCCTCCAGCGTCACATAATCCGACGTTTCGGTGTTATAAAGCCTGCGGCTTGCATACCGCTTGATCAGCAATGGTTTCTGAGCCTCGTCCACGCCTGTATCCTCCCAAATGAGCCGCGCTGCACTGCAGCTTAGGGGAGTGTCTCACAAAAAGAAAGAGCGGGCCGCAAAGGACCCGCTCAAGACTGGAGCGCTTTCAGAATGGGAGGAGACTGTCGCGCTCTCCTACGCCCTGCTTACTTCGCAGCAGCTGTCGCTTTTTTGGCAGCAGCGGTCATGTCTTCTGTCGCCTTTTTCACGGCTGTTGTGGCTTCTTCTGACGCTGATTTGCCAGCGGCCATCATCAGCTCAACTGTTTCCATTTGAACTTTTTTCGCAACTTCAGCGAAAGCCGCCATGTTTTCAGAAGCCACTTCAGCTTGGGCTGAGGCGAAATCTGTGATCGCTTTTGCGTAATCAGCAGGCTCTGCTTTGGCTTTTGACATATCGCCCAGCTTGGCAAGGGTCTCAGATGTCCATTTTGTCGAGATCGCAGCTGATTTTTCAGCAGCTTCCAGAGCAACAGCAGAGAACTTCTCGCCGAGTGCGGCTTGGTTTTTGAATTGGCCTTCAAAAGCGGCGGTGTCTACGGGGAATGCGCCCATCATGTCTTTGAGAGTCGCTGTGAAATCTTGTGCTTTAGCCATTTTAAAATTCCTATCGGGTTGGTCGGGCTGTGGTTGTCTTGCCCGAGGTATTGGTTACGCGTCTCAGCTATATATAGACGCTGCATCGCAGCATTTCAAGCTTTTTCTGCATTGCAGCATGAGAAAAATGACCCTAGGTAAATCCCTTGTTTTAAAGGGTTTTTATCTCTAGCCGCAGCGCAGCATAAGGGTGTTACAAAAATTTCATAGAATCACCGCAGGCTTTATCTGGCCGTTTTCGGGCGTCCTGCGCAGCTTGCCTTACTTGGCCCTGCGCAGCTTGCCCTGCTCTGCTCTCCACCGCGCCCAGCCTTGCCTTGCCTTGCCCTGCCCCGCCACAGCGAGGCCGCAAGGCCCGCCGCCCAAATTAGACCTCGGGCTTGAGCGTCACATAGGTTCCCGGTGCGGCGCACAACGGCTCATAGCCCTTTGCCCCGAGCGCCCGCGCAGGGATCATCTCGCCCGAGCGCTTGCCAAGCCAGCTTTCCCAGCGCGGCCACCATGACCCCTCGTGAAACGTGGCCCCCTCCCACCAGTCCGCCGCCGTCTCTGGCAAATCCGCATTGGTGTAATGGCCGTATTTCTTCTTGCTCGGCGGGTTGACCACCCCGGCGATATGGCCGGACTGGCTCACAACAAAGGTCTTGTCCTTGGCGCCGGTCTGCCCAAACCCGCGGTAACAGTCGCGCCAGGCCGCAATATGATCTGTCTCGCAGGTCACAGCAAACAGCGGAATATCAACATCGCGCACGTGCAGCCGCTCTCCGCGTATCTCATAGCCCTCGGTGACAAAGGCATTCTTCTGGCAAAGCCCGCGCAGATATTCCATCACCATCTTGCCGGGCAGGTTGGTGCTGTCGCCG
>JAHBAN010000056.1 GCA_018500075.1 Flavobacteriia bacterium
CCGCCCCAGACATGAGGCGGCGGTTTTCTTTTGGGCGGGAGAGGGTAGACTTTTGGCAGGGTTGCGCAACCACAGCAGGCAAAGGAGATCGAGGATGGGTGTATTGGCGGGTGTGCGGATTGTCGAAGTGGAGGGGCTTGGCCCTGCGCCCTTTGCGGGCATGCTTCTGGCCGACATGGGGGCGGAGGTGATTGTTGTGCATCGCAAGGGCGGCACGCCGGCGCCGGGACTGCCGGAGCGCTCTGTGCTGGACCGTGGCAAGCGCTCGATTGCGCTTGATCTGAAGGATGAGGCCGACACAGCCGTCTTTATGAAGCTTGTGGCGCGCGCCGATGCGCTGATCGAGGGGTTCAGACCCGGTGTGATGGAGCGGCTCGGGCTTGGGCCAGAGAGCTGCCATGCGGTGAACCCGAGGCTTGTGTTCGGGCGGATGACAGGCTGGGGGCAGAGCGGGCCTTTGGCCCATGCGGCGGGGCATGATCTCAATTATATCGCCATGTCGGGCGCGCTTTGGTATGGCAGCGCGCCGGGGCAGGCCCCGATGACGCCTGCGACACTTGTGGGCGATATCGGGGGCGGGGCGATGTATCTTGTGAGCGGGGTGCTGGCCGGGATTTTGCAGGCCAAGACGTCGGGCGCGGGCACTGTTGTGGATGCGGCGATTTATGACGGGTCGGCGCATATGATGAATCTGTTGATGGCGCTGCGACAGAGCGGGGGGATGCCGGAAACGCGGGGGGCGGGGCTTTTGGACGGGCCGCATTGGAGCCGGACCTATGACTGCGCCTGCGGTGGGTATATTTCGGTGCAGAGCCTTGAGCCGCAGTTTTATGCCGAGTTTCTGCGTCTTATGGGGCTAGAGGGGGAGGACGCCTTTCAAAACCAGTATGACAAAGCGCTCTGGCCGGATTTGACGCAAAGGCTGGCGTCTCTGTTCAAGACCCGCACGCGGGACCATTGGGCGGCGCTTTTTCTGGGGAGTGATGCCTGTGTGGCGCCTGTGTTGTCGCCTGATGAGGCGATGGGCCATGAGATGAACGCCGCGCGACAGGCCTGGCTGGAGGTCGGCGGTGTGTTGCAGGCGGCCCCTGCGCCACGGTTTGAGGGGAAGGAGCCGCCCGCGCCGGGGCTGCCGCCGGTGCGCGGGGCCGATGGGGCGGCGATTCTGGCGGAGCTTGGGATGTGAGAGGGATCGGATTTGCGTTGCAAATCCGACCGTTGCGCCAAGTTGGGAACCAGCCGCCTGGACCGCGGCGAGGCTGGGGGGGCCAGCCCCCCCGTGTCATAAGCCTTGGGGCTTATGACAGCTCCCCCCCGGGATATTTTGAGAAAGAAAAAGCCGAGGCGGTTTGACAGGGAGAGGCGACAGGGCCTGCGGGCGCGGGGGCGTCAGTGGGGCAGGGCAACTTTAACGGGGTCGCTCCAGCCGGAGGGGCGGCAATGGGCGCGAATCCGGATTGTGCGCAGCCCGTCGGGCAGCATTACATTGCGCAGGGACCGGGTGAAAGGCTGTTCGTCGATGTGAGGGTGCATCAATTCGCGGTGGGCGATCCGCTTGCCGGCGGCATCGACAATCTCCCAGCCGTTTGCGAAGTGATCCCAGCCGGTGTCGGGGTGGGACAGGGTCACATCAAAGCGCCAGCCCATGCCCGCGCGGGAGGCCTCAACCTTTGTGATGGTTGGGGCATCGGCGAGGGCGGTGGCGCTTGTGAGCAGCAGCGCAAGCAAGGCGACGAGGGTGTGCATTGGGCCGAGATAGCACTCTGGCGGGCGAAGGTCATGACACTTTTCTGTGTGATGCGGCGCGCGGCACCGGCTTTTGACGGAAATCAGTTGAGCTGTGGGGCGATTGGTAATATTCTTTTACCAATTATGGAGATGCCCTATGCAGATGCCTCAGCCAAACCCTGTGATCCTCGCCAAGAAAGCCAGACTGGTGGAGCGATTGACGGCCGCTTTGGGCAAGGGGGGCGTGATTGCCGAAGAGATTGCGCTCAAGGCTTATGAGTGTGATGCGCTCACCGCTTACCGCTGCCCACCGATGCTTGCGCTTTTGCCGCGCACGACCGAGGAGGTCGCGGCGGCGCTGAAAATTTGCCACGAGATGGATGTGCCCGTGGTTCCACGCGGCTCGGGAACCTCGCTTGCCGGCGGGGCCATGCCGACGGCGGACAGTGTCATTCTGGGTGTGAGCCGGATGGCTGCGGTATTGGAAACAGATTTTGCCAGTCGCGTCATTCGGGTGCAAACCGGGCGCACGAATCTCTCTGTTACGGGGGCTGTGGAGGGGGAGGGCTTTTTCTATGCGCCTGACCCGTCGAGCCAGCTGGCCTGTGCGATTGCGGGGAACATCGCGATGAATTCGGGCGGGGCGCATTGTCTCAAATACGGGGTGACGACCAACAATCTGATGGGCGTGACCATGGTTATGATGGATGGCGAGATTGTCGAGATCGGCGGGGCGCATCTGGACGCGGGCGGGCTTGATCTGCTCGGTCTTATTTGTGGCAGCGAGGGGCAGCTTGGGGTTGTGACCGAGGCGACGCTGCGTATTTTGCACAAGCCCGAGGGCGCGCGGCCTGTGTTGATCGGATTTGACAGCAATGAGGTCGCGGGGGCCTGTGTCTCGGATATTATCAAGGCCGGCATTTTGCCTGTGGCGATCGAGTTTATGGACCGGATGTTGATCGGGGTTTGTGAAGATTATGCCCATGCGGGATATCCTGACTGCGAGGCGCTTCTGATTGTGGAGGTGGAAGGCAGCGAAGCCGAGATCGAGCATCAGCTCGGCCTCATCCACGAGATTGCCAAGCGCCATAACCCTGTCGAATTTCGCAAAGCGACCAGCGCTGACGAGGCGGGGCGGATCTGGGCCGGGCGCAAGGCGGCGTTTTCGGCGATTGGCAAGATCAGCGATTATATGTGTCTGGACGGGACGATCCCTGTGAGCCAGCTTCCCTATGTGCTCAAGCGGATCGGCGAGATGAGCCAGCACTATGGCCTTGCGGTGGGCAATGTCTTTCACGCCGGTGACGGAAATATGCACCCGCTCATTCTCTATGATGCGAACAAGCCGGGCGATCTCGAAATCTGTGAGGCCTTTGGCGCGGAGGTGCTCAAGCTCTGTGTGGAGGTGGGCGGCTGTCTGACCGGCGAGCACGGTGTCGGGATCGAGAAGCGCGATTTGATGGTGGACCAGTTCGGGCCTGAGGATCTGGATATGCAGATGGCGGTGAAGGATGTGTTTGATCCGAAGTGGCTTTTGAACCCTGCCAAAGTTTTCCCGTTGGCCTCAAGCGAGGCGCGGCGGATTGCGGCGGAGTAGGGGCATGATATTCACTCCGAAGACAGAGGCCGAGCTGGCCGAGATTGTTGCGGGTTTGAGCGCCCCTGTCCGGCTGCAAGGTGGCGGCACGCGGGCGGTCGGGCACAGTGTGGCGCAGGATGTGCTTGATATGAGCGGGATCCGTGGTGTGGTGGATTACGAGCCCGGGGCGCTGACGCTTGTGGCCAAGGCGGGAACGCCTGTGGCCGAGATCGAAGCGCTTCTTGCGACCGAAAAGCAACGGCTGTCTTTTGAGCCTATGGACCATCGTGTGCTTTTGGGCACGCAGGGCACGCCCACGATAGGCGGGGTGGTGGCGGCGAATGTGAGCGGGCCGCGGCGTATCTCTGTGGGCGCGTGCCGCGATTTTGCGCTGGGTGTGCGCTTTGTGGACGGGATGGGCCGCGCCGTGAAAAACGGGGGCCGCGTGATGAAAAACGTGACGGGCTATGACCTTGTCAAGCTGATGGCCGGCTCCTGGGGCACCTTGGGCGCGATGAGCGAGGTGAGCTTGAAGGTGATGCCCTGTCCGGAAACGGAAGCGACGCTGGCTGTGTCTGTGACAGATGCGGCTGCGGCGATCGGGGCTATGTCTGCGGCGCTTGGCTCGGCTTATGAGGTGACGGGGGCGGCGCAAAACGGGCCTGTTTATGTGCGAATTGAGGGCTTTGCCCCGTCTGTGGCCTATCGGCTGGATGCGCTTGAGGCCCTTTTGGCGCGGTTTGGCGCTGTCGAGCGGCTGGATGCCGAGGCCTCGGGGGCGCTTTGGCAAGGGCTGCGGGATGTGAGGGCCTTTGCGGCGTCTGCCTTTGTCACGCGGGTGTCTTTGCGCCCGACGGATATGCCTGCGTTTTTGGCGGCGGCGCGGGCCGGGCACAGCTTTGAGGCCCAGCTTGACTGGGGCGGTGGCCTGGCGTGGCTGGCCTCTGACAAGGAGAGTCTTGCGGATTTTGCGCAGAGCTACTGCACGGCGCATGGTGGCCATGCCACGCGCATCAAAGGATCGTTTGAGGCCTGTGCCTTTCAGCCCGAGGCGGCGGGTGTTGCGCGCCTGAGCCGGGGCTTGCGGCAGCGGTTTGACCCCAAGGGGCTGTTTAACCCCGAGTTGATGGCGCGCGGATGAGTTATGGTGTGGCATATTTTACGGTGTTTCTGGGTGGGCCGCTGCTCGTGCTTTTGCTGACGCGACGGGCGGCAACGCAGAGGAGCTTTGTGTTGGGTGTTTCCAGTGTGGCGGTCTTGACGGCTTTGGCAGTGTTTTGGGGGCGCGTGCCGGGGCTTGAGACCGTGGCAATGCTCTGGCTTGCCTGGGTCGGGACTGTCGCGCTCTGTGTGCGTGTCGTGATGCGACGGGTGGAAACAAAACGGGGCTTGGCCCTGACAAAAGCGATAGGCGCTATGGCCTCTGTGATCCCCTGGATCGGGCTGGCGGCGGCAGATTGGATGACTGGCTGATGCAGACAAATTTCACTTCCGAGCAGCTCAAGGATGCGGGCACTGCCCGCGCCAACGAGATCCTGCGCAATTGCGTCCATTGTGGGTTTTGCACGGCGACCTGCCCGACCTATCAGATCCTCGGGGACGAGCTGGACAGCCCGCGCGGGCGGATTTACCAGATCAAGGATATGATCGAGAACGAGCGGGTGCCTGACAAGAAGACGGTCATGCATATCGACCGGTGTTTGAGCTGTCTGGCCTGTATGACAACCTGCCCCAGCGGGGTGCATTATATGCATCTTGTGGACTATGCGCGCGAGTATATCGAGACGACGTACAAGCGCCCGCTGACCGACCGCGCCTTGCGCTGGGTTCTGGCGCGGATTTTGCCGTATCCGATGCGCTTTCGGCTGGCGCTATTGGGCGCGAAGATGGCGCGGCCATTCAAGGCGTTTGTGTCGGATGCGCGCCTTCGGGCCATGCTTGAGATGGCGCCAAAAGACATCCCCCCTGTGAGTCGCAATGACGACCCCCAGACCTTTCAGCCCGAGGGCGAGCAGAAGATGCGCGTTGCGCTGATGACGGGCTGTGCGCAAAAGGCGCTCAACACCGATATCAACGATGCCACCATTCGCTTGCTGCGCCGCTTTGGCTGTGAAGTTGTGATCGCCGAGGGGGCGGGCTGTTGCGGGGCGCTGACGCATCATATGGGCAAAACCGGCGAGAGCCACGCGACGGCAGAGAAGAATATCGACGCATGGGTCGCAGAGGCCAATAGCGGCGGGCTTGATAGTATTGTGATCAACACCTCCGGCTGTGGCACGACTGTGAAGGATTATGGCCATATGTTCCGCGAGACGGGCAAGGCCGCAGAGGCAGCGCAGGTGGCCGATCTGGCGCAGGATGTGAGCGAGCTTCTGATGCGGCTTGATCTGCCGGACGGCGCGGCCAAGGGGATTCGTGTGGCCTATCATGCGGCCTGTAGCTTGCAGCATGGCCAGCAGATCAAGACCTTTCCCAAAGATTTGCTCAAGCGGGTCGGGTTTGAGGTTGTGGAGCCGGTGGACAGCCATTTGTGCTGTGGCTCGGCAGGGACGTATAACCTGATGCAGCCCGAAATATCCAAGGAGCTGAAGCGCCGTAAGGTCAGCACGCTGGAGGCCAAACAGCCGGATGTGATTGCCGCGGGCAACATTGGCTGTATGATGCAGATTGGCGGGGGCACCGGTGTTCCTGTTGTGCATACGGTGGAGCTTCTGGACTGGGCGACGGGCGGGCCGAAGCCGCGTGCACTGATGAGGTGAGGGCTGACGCCCTAATTTTGCCATAAGTTTTAGATAGTTCAGCCCTCTGGATTGAAAAAGGCTTCGGACCTTATGCTGCTGCTGCGCGCGCTTCTCTTTTCTGTGCTGTTTGTGCTGGTCGCGAGCCCTCCGAATGCGCAATCCACGCGTCTCAAACGGCTTGATACCGGCGATGACAGCCGGGGCTGGGAGGCTGTCGGGCGGCTCAATATCGACGGAAAGGGCTTTTGCACCGGGGCGTTGATTGCGCCCAATTTGGTTCTGACGGCGGCGCATTGTCTTTACAATACGCGCACCAAGCAGCGCATTGATCATGCGCAGGTCGAATTTCTGGCCGGATGGCGCAACGGGCGCGCCTCGGCCTATCGCATGGTGAAACGGGCTGTGGTGCATCCTGAGTATGATTATGCGAGCAAGGCGACGGCGGAGCGTGTGCGCAATGATGTGGCGCTTCTGGAGCTGCATCACCCCATTCGCAACACCACAATCATTCCGTTTGCCACCGACGAGCGCCCGGCCAAGGGCGATGAAATCGGGGTGGTGTCTTATGCGCTGGATCGGGCGGAAGCGCCGAGCTTGCAAGAGGTGTGCGGGGTTCTGGCGCGCCAACAGGGCGTTTTGGTAACCTCCTGCGCGGTTGATTTTGGCTCGTCCGGGGCGCCGATCTTCAGCTTCCGGGACGGGACACCGCGGATTGTTTCTATTGTGTCGGCCAAGGCCGAAGTCGAGGGGCTGCCTGTTTCGCTTGGCACGCAGCTTGAGACGCCATTGGCGCTTTTGCGCGCCGAGCTTGCGGCGGGCGGGGGCGGGTTTCAGGACAGGGGGCCAAGGATGAACCGGATCACTGTCGGCCAGTCGCGCGACACCGGGGCGAAATTTATCAAGAATTGAGCGCTGCGGCTGCCCTCTTGAAACTCTGAAATCCACTTCCCACTTTGTATGGGGCAAGGTGCCGCTGACGGGCCTTGCGACTCTACGGCCTGTCCTTTGGGAAGGCTGCATATTTGGAATCGCTCAATGGAGGATAACCCATGCGTAACTTTGATTTGACCCCGCTTTACCGCGCCACTGTCGGCTTTGACCAGATCGCCGACCTTATGGACCGCGCATTGGCAAAGGATATGGGGCAGACCAGCTATCCGCCCTACAACATCGAAAAAACCGCCGATGACGGCTATCGAATTTCGATTGCTGTGGCCGGATTTTCTGATGCCGATCTGTCTGTGGAAGTGAAAGAAAATGCGCTTGTCGTGTCGGGCAATAAGGCCGAGGACGAAACCGAGCGGACATTTTTGCACAGGGGCATTGCAACGCGTGCCTTTGAGCGGCGCTTCCAGCTTGCGCAGCACGTGCGCGTGACAGGGGCGAGCCACGCCGACGGGATGCTGCATATTGATCTGGTGCAGGAAGTGCCCGAAGCGTTGAAGCCGCGGCGCATCGAGATTGCATCTATGCCCGCCAGCGCGGCAGATGTTGTGGATGCGAAAGCTGTAAACTGATTGCTTTGAAAAGAGACAGGGCGCTGGATAGTCCGCCAGCGCCCTTTTGAAGTTCTGTGCGCGTTAGACGCTCATGCAGATATATTTCATTTCCAGATAGTCCTCGATGCCGTGGTGGCTGCCTTCGCGCCCGAGGCCTGACTGTTTGACGCCGCCGAAGGGCGCCAGTTCGGTTGAAATAATGCCGGTGTTGACGCCGACGATCCCGTATTCGAGCGCCTCGGCAACTTTGTAAACGCGGCTGAGGTCTTTGGCGTAGAAGTAGCTTGCGAGGCCGAAGATCGTATCATTGGCCATGGCGATCACTTCGTCCTCGTCTTCAAATTTGAAGAGCGGAGCCATGGGGCCGAACGTCTCGTCTTGGGCGACCTGCATATCCTGGGTGACGCCTGTCATGATGGTGGGCTGAAAGAATGTCCCGCCGAGGTTGTGCTGTGAGCCGCCGAAGGCGACTTTTGCGCCTTTGGCGAGGGCATCGTCGATGTGGCTGCGCACTTTGGTCACGGCTTTTTCGTTGATCAGCGGGCCAAAGACGGTGCCATCGTCCAGTCCGTCGCCGACTTTCATATCGGCGAGCTTGGCGGCGAGCTTTTCGGCGAAAGCGTCATAGACACCGGCTTGCACATAGATGCGATTGGCGCAGACACAGGTTTGGCCGTTGTTGCGGAATTTGCACATGATCGCGCCGTCAACGGCGGCGTCGAGATCGGCGTCATCAAAGACAATAAACGGCGCGTTGCCGCCCAGCTCCATGGAGCATTTCATAACCTGATCTGCGGCTTGGCGCAGCAAGATGCGGCCAACTTGTGTGCTGCCTGTGAAGGTGAGCTTGCGCACGGTCGGGTTTTCGCAGAACTCCTTGCCGGTCGAGGAGGCATCTGATGTGGTGAGGATATTGAGCACACCGGCGGGGAGACCTGCGCGCTCGGCCAGAACGCCGAGGGCGAGGGCGGAGAGCGGGGTCAGCTCGGCGGGGCGGGCGACCATGGCGCAGCCGGCAGCGAGCGCGGGCGCGGCCTTGCGGGTGATCATGGCGTTGGGGAAATTCCATGGTGTGATCGAGGCGGCGACGCCGATGGGCTGCTTGATCACGGTGATGCGTTTGTCGCGCTGGTGGCCGGGAATTGTTTCGCCATAGATGCGCTTGGCCTCTTCGGCGAAGAACTCGATGAAGGATGCGCCATAGCCGATCTCGCCTTTGGCTTCGGCCAGAGGTTTGCCCATTTCGGCGGTCAGGATTGTTGCGAGATCGTCGGTGTTTTCGACCATCAGATCAAACCAGCGGCGCAGCACGGCAGCGCGCTCTTTGCCGGTCCATTTGGCCCAGTCTTTTTGTGCGGCTTCGGCGGCGGAAATGGCCTCGCTCACTTGGGCGCGGGTCAGGTCGGCCACTTGAGCGATCACATCGCCACGGGCGGGATTGATCACATCAAATGTGCCCTCGCCGTCGATCCATGCGCCGTTGACATAGGCCTGTGTTCTCAGGAGCGAGGGGTCTTTGAGCAGGGATTTGAGGTTTGTGGGTGTATCAAGCATAGCAGCCTCCGCGCGATTGTATCTCGCCAAGGGAAACCATTTGCGCATAGGTTTGTCCAGATGATTTGATCAAATTGGAGAGAGC
>JAHBAN010000149.1 GCA_018500075.1 Flavobacteriia bacterium
ACGCTGGTTGGCCTGGGCCTCAACAAAATGCACAAAACCCGCGAGCTGGAAGACACGCCTTCTGTGCGCGGTATGGTCAACAAGATCCCGCATCTTGTAGAGATCATCGAAGAAAAAGGCTAAATGCGGCGCGCAGTGACTGCGCAGCCTACGACAGCCTAAGAGTTGAACGCCCTCGGTGAAATCCGGGGGCGTTTTGCTTTGCGTGCGTGGGTTTGCTGGCTAAGCTCGCAGAAAAAGGAGCGCGCCATGATTGTGAAGCATTTGAGCGAAGTTTTAGGAACCGCCGCCCACGCGCGCGGCGCAGGCTGGGAGAGCCGGCGTATTCTGCTGGCAAGTGACGGGCTGGGCTATTCGTTGCATGACACGGTGGTGCGCGAAGGGGCCGCGCTTGAGCTTGAGTATAAGAACCATGTGGAGACGAATTATTGCATCGCCGGGGAGGGCGAGGTCGAGGAGGTCTCAACAGGGCGGGTCTGGCCGCTGGCGGCGGGGAGCGTCTATGTGCTCGATGCGCATGAGCGCCATATCTTGCGCGCGCTGAAGGGCGATCTGCGGCTTGTTTGTGTCTTTACCCCGGCTTTGACGGGGGCTGAAGTGCATGACGAGAGCGGAAGCTATGCGGCAGAGGGGTAAGGTGCGCAGTCAATGCGCACCCTACAGATTTTAAGCCGCGCTGGAGCTGCGACGCCGGCGGGAGCGCTGCGGCTTGCCGCCGCCGCCACCACCGCCCGCATTGGCCGAGGCGCCTTGCGGCTTGCCACGGCCACGGCCGCCGCCGCCGCCCGCTTTACCGCCACGACCACGGCCGCCGCCGCCCCCGTTGGGGCGCTTTTGGCCTGCTTTGGTGCTCTCGAGAAGCTCGGCGGCCCATGAGGCTTTGCCTTCGACCGGGATATCCTTGCCGATGAGCTTCTGGATGTCTTTCAATTCGCCGATCTCTTCGGGCGAGCAATAGGCGACAGCGCTGCCGTCGCGGCCGGCGCGGGCGGTGCGGCCGATGCGGTGAACGTAGTTGTCCGCGACATTGGGCAGCTCGTAGTTGTAGACATAGCGCACCGTCGGGATATCGATCCCGCGGGCGGCCACATCTGTCGCAACGAGGACTTTCACCTTGCCCTCTTTGAAGGCCTTGATGGCGCGTTCGCGCTGGCCCTGGCTTTTGTTGCCGTGGATGCTGTCAGCAGCAAAGCCGGCGGCTTCGAGCTTTTTCTTGAGCTTCTCGGAGCCGTGTTTGGTGCGTCCGAAGACAAGGGCCGCTTCGTCGGGGTGCTTGCCGAGGTGCTCGATCAGCAGGGCGGGCTTGGCCGCTTGGGAGACGAAGTGCACGGATTGGTCGATCTTCTCGGCGGGTTTGCCGGGGGGGGCTGTTTCGACGCGGATCGGATCGCTCAGGTAGGCATTGGCGATTTCGTTCATGTTTTTGGGCATGGTCGCCGAGAAGAGCATGGTTTGGCGCTCTTTGGGCAGAAGGGTCGCGATTTTGCGCAGCGCGTGGATGAAGCCGAGGTCGAGCATCTGGTCGGCCTCGTCCAGCACAAGAAAGCGGGCCTCATCAAGGCGCACGGCGCGACGGTCGAGCAGGTCGATCAGGCGGCCCGGCGTGGCGACGAGAATGTCTGTGCCGCGCTCGAGCTTGTTGGCTTGCACATTGAGCGAGGCGCCGCCGATGACGAGGTTGATCCGGGTGCCTGTGCCTTTGGCAAAGCCGATCATGGCTTCCTGAATTTGCTTGGCGAGTTCGCGCGTCGGCGCGAGGATCAGGCCGCGCACAGACTTGGGCGCGGGCTTGCCCTCCATACGGCCAATGGCGGTCAGGATCGGAAGCGAGAAGGCGGCGGTTTTGCCTGTGCCGGTTTGGGCGAGGCCGAGCACGTCGCGGCCATTCATGGCATGGGGGATGGCTTTGGCCTGAATGGGCGTCGGCTCGGTGAGGCCAAGCTCTTGCAGGTTTGTCGAAAGGCGGGCGGGAAGGCCCAGCATATCAAAATCCAAGATGGATATCCTTTGTGTAGAACGCGCCAAAAGCGCGCATAAGTGCGCCGAAGCCCTCAATGCAGGGCTGCGCCTCACTCGTGGGTGACGCCAAAAGAGATATGCAGCCGAATTGCCACAAATCGCCACTGGCGTGTGACCCCCCGCGTGAAATGGGAACCGTTGGGAAAATTTGCACGCCGATCAGCGCCATGATGCGCGGCCCGCTCACGCGGCGGGCTCGGCTGTGCTGAGGGGGATATGGGGTAGTATAACGTGAAAGTCAATGGCTTGCTGCGGCGCGGCGTGATCTCCCTATCAGTCCCTTCGTTTGAACAAGCTATAACTGCTGATGATATGCTGTCCTGTCACATTACGCTTTTTACGCGTGCCTGTGACAGTCTTTACGATATCAGAGCGCGTCGCGATTTTTATCCTATAAGAGATGTTGGGGTTGATGTTTTGTTTTTTGGGGTTGTTCGTTGAATATGGGCTAGCTCCAATATAGCGCGTGTAGTCTGCCATCCAGCTAGGATCGTTCTCGCAGGCGACAATCGTTTTGAATACGATGTCCTCACTGTATTCGAGCAGGACCGCTTTACTTGCGGCACGTTCACAAAGATCTCTGTAGAGGAGGATCTCTTCTTTTACGGCGACGGGGAGCAGGTCCTCCTTCAGAGCAAAGTCAACGATGATTTCTCTGAGCAGCATTTTTGGCTCCATATCTCTTGTCGCGGCTTCTTTGGCAATTGCGTCATAAACTTCGAAGTCAAGGCTAAGTGAGAATTTGATCGCTTCAGTCATCGGCTTTCTCCTGTGCTGTGTTCCAAGTAATACTTGCCACATAGAAAGCGATGTGTCAAGTATTAAGTGTCACATAAGGCGCGCGGTGCTTGGCGCACTTCTGTGACTGACGTAAGCAGATAAAGACTTGAAGGCGCGGACCTTCCTAGTTATACGCCTCCGGTGGCTCACGAGAGCTGCAGAATCAAAATCAAGAAACGCCGTGTTCGCCCATTACCGCTTCGGGGGCGCTTCCGGCTAGGAGAAGCGACATGAAACTTCACGAA
>JAHBAN010000227.1 GCA_018500075.1 Flavobacteriia bacterium
GGCGAAGTTCTGAGCTATGATTACCTGATCGTTGCGACGGGCTTGACGCTTGATCATGATGCAATTGAAGGCTTTAGCCTTGATATGGTTGGAGAAAACGGGATCGGCGCGCTTTATGCCGGGCCTGACTATGCCGCCAAGACATGGACAGCAGCCTCCAAGTTCACCCAAGAGGGCGGTGTGGGGCTGTTTACACGTCCTGCGACCGAAATGAAATGTGCGGGTGCGCCCTTGAAGCACACGTTTCTGATCGACGATTTGGCCCGCAAAACCGGCGCGCGCGGCAAGATGGAAATGCACTATATGGCAAACAACAACAGCCTGTTTGGTGTGCCTATTGTCTCGGAAAAGGTGCGGATGCTGTTCGAGGATCGCGGGATCGCGCCTGACTACTCACACGTATTAAAAGGCATCGATGCCGGCGCAAAGCGGGCAAGGTTTGACACTCCCGAAGGCACTGTGGAGCGCGATTATGACTACATTCATGTCATCCCACCCCAGCGCGCACCAGATGTCGTGCGCCAGTCCGGTTTGAGCTGGGCTGATAAGTGGGTCGATCAGGGCTGGGTAGAAGTTGATAAAGCGAGTCTGCGCCATCTGCGCTACCCTGATGTTTTTGCTCTGGGAGATGTGGCCGGTGTGCCTAAGGGCAAAACGGCGGCAAGTGTGAAGTGGCAGGTGCCCGTGGTGGAGGAACATCTTGTGGCGCAGATCGCAGGGGACACAACAGATGCCGCCTATAATGGCTATACCTCTTGTCCGCTGATCACCCAAGTGGGGCGCGCAATGTTAATCGAATTTGATTATAACAATAATCTCACCCCAAGTTTCCCCGGAATCATCGCGCCTCTGGAAGAGCTCTGGATCAGCTGGCTGATGAAAGAAGTGGCCTTGAAAGCCACTTACAACGCCATGCTACGCGGCAAAGCCTAAGGAAAATATCATGCAAGATCTTACAGTTACAACACTTCTCGCTGTCTTTGAGGAAATCTTCGGGCCTTTGCTGTTCTGGGCTATGGTGGTGGCGGCAGCGGTTATTACGGCGCTGTATATTTACGTTTTGATCCGCGACCGCTCGGTCAGCTGGAAAAAGTTTCTCTGGGCGCAATTTTCGATGCCGTTTGGCGCGATCGCCGCTGTTTTATTTGTCCAGACCATGACGCGATCGGGCTTTTCAGACATCGGCGGTCCGATTGATTTGGTCGTTTTATTGGGTGTGGCAGCAGGTGGGGCAGTGGGTATGGCAGTCTGTATATACACTATCCAGTCCCTGTTCTGGCCCCCTGCCCCGCACTCCTGAGCGCCTTTTAGCTGGCCACGGCTTTCATGAAACGGTCCCGGATAATCACCGGGTCCAGTGTGATCACCGGCATTTTCGCATTGCCGCTGTCACATTTCACAACCATCACGGTCATCTCTCCACTGTCGAGCGCCTCTTGAAGCACGCGGCCTGTATCAACATCGCGACATTCTATCACCCGCTCACAGCCACAGGCCTCTGCGACTTTGGCAAGGGAGGTTTTCTTGCCCGTATAAGTCGGCTGATCGCCTGTTGAGCCATAAGAGCCGTTATCAATAATCATCAGAATGTAGTTATTGGCCACATTGTTGGCGATTGTCGGCAATGTGCCCATATTGGTGAGGATGGAGCCGTCGCCGTCAATCACGATCACAGGCTTTGGCTGCGACAGCGCAAGCCCCAGACCAATGCTTGAGGCAAGGCCCATGGTTCCGAGCATATAAAAATTGCTCGGCTGGTCATCAATCGCATGAAGCTCCTGACTCGGGATGCCAATGTTACAAACGACAAGCTGATCCCGCAGGATCGGGGCGATTTCTTTCAGGATTTCAGAACGGATCATTGGTCGCCATAGCCTCCCCAGAAGTTGGCATCGGTCAGGATGGCCACAGGTTTGTTGCACATGAAAGTATATTTCAGGATCATGTCCAGCTCCTGAACATCTGACTGTTTGTGAAAGTGATAGGTCGGGATATTCATCTGCGCGAGAAGAGCCTTCGTGTGCACCGCCATTTCAACCTGACAAGCGACCGGCTCGCGCAGCTCGCCCCGATAACTGATCAACATCGGAAGGGGCATTCTGTAATATTGAATGAGCGTTGCCAAAGTGTTGATCGTGACGCCGATTGCTGTGTTCTGCATGATGATCGCGGGCCGTTTGCCGCCCATCCATGCCCCCGCACAGAGGCCCATGCCCTCGTCTTCCTTGTTGGACGGGATATGGAAAATCTCTTCGCGGTTCTCAATTTCCTCGATCACCCCCGCGAGCTGTTTGCAGGGCACGGTTGTGACAAAGGAAATGTCATTCGCCACCAGATCATCCGTGATCTTCTTATCGATATTCATCAAAGCCCTCCCGAAGACTGTTCACACAGTATTGGGACTGTTGCGCATTATGCTCAAGAGGGCTTTCGCCGATGGTGCTTTGTTTTCAGTTTGCCCGAAGCGATGATTATTGCTTTTCGAAAGTAATCGTCACAGTGCCAAGCCGAATGCCAAAACGCTCGACATAGGCAATGTTGAGCAAGCGGTCATCGCTCAGAAGCCACATCCAGTCGTCAAACTCGGCGCGCAAAACACCGCCTTTGTCAGGCTGGGGCAGATCAATAGTATAGCGCCAATTGAACCGGTCTGCGGACTCGCGCCCCGCCGCCTCGCCGATCACGCCATCGGCCGTGCCGCGCCATGTGTCTTCCCCTGTTTTCACAAGCCTCCAGACCCGCTGTTCTGTTGCGCCGCTCTCATAGGTGAAATCTTCTGTGAGCGTGAGGATCTCGCCATCCCAGTCGCCTGTGATATCAACCGCAAACCGCTGTCGGACTTTGCCAAAACGGTCTTGAAACTGCCCATAGGCTTGCAATCTCCCGTCAAAGAATTGCTCCAGATCGAGCTTGCGATCGGACAAAGCCGGCTGATCAAAGGATGGCTTGCCTGTGCAAGACGCAAGAAACAGAAAGGCGAGAGTGATCAGGATATGTTTCATATTCTTGCTACGGCGAAAAAACCGAAACCGATGGAAAATAGTTGGAATGGGTCGCGGTGAGAAAAACTGTGTCGCGGTGAGAAAAGTTTTGGCGATGCCACGGCCCTAGGAGAGAGGGAACTTGGAGGAGGATTCGCAATGACAACCGACGTTTCTGGCGTGATGCGCCCTGTGGCCACGGCCAATGGCCTGCCCAATGAGCACTATGTTGACGAGCGGGTCTTTCTGGAAGAGCGGGACGCTGTTCTTTACAAGAATTGGTCGGGGATTGCTGTAACCGCTGATGTGCCTGAAAACGGCGATGCCAAGCCAATCGAATTTCTCGGTATGCCCCTGCTCTTGATCCGCGACAAAGACGGAGATGTGCGGGTCTTTCAGAACACCTGTCGTCACCGTGGCATGATTCTGGTGTCAGAACCCAAGAAGATCGAAGGTGCGATCCGCTGCCCCTATCATTCCTGGTGTTACTCCACCAAAGGCGCGCTTGTCGCGACACCGCACGTCGGCGGCCCCGGCATGAACACACATAAAGATATGCCACGCAACGAATTGGGGCTTCATGAAGTTCCCAGTTATATCTGGCTCGGTGTTGTCTATATCAACGCCTCTGGAACCGCGGCGCCATTTGAAGAGATTCATGCCGAGCTTCTTGAGCGCTGGAAAGAATTCGACCTGCCGATCTATCACGGAGGCGAAGACAGCAAGTTCGAGCTTGAGGTCAATACCAACTGGAAACTGGCGGTCGAAAACTATTGCGAGAGCTATCACCTGCCTTGGGTTCATCCGGGTCTGAACAGCTATTCGCGCCTTGAAGACCATTACAACATTGAAGAATACGGGCGCTATTCGGGACAGGGCACGCTGGTTTACCGCCAGTTGACCGGGCAAGAGGGCGAAACCTTTCCCGACTTCCCGAACCTGTCGTCAAAATGGGACACCGGCGGCGAATATATCACCGTCTATCCCAATGTTCTGTTGGGCGTGCAGCGTGACCACGCCTTTGCGATTATTCTTGAGCCAAAATCGGTTGATAAGACGATCGAGCACGTTCATCTGTTTTATGCCGAGCCTAACGTTGACGAGGCCCTGCGCGCCAAGAATGCGACCCAGTGGAAAACCGTCTTTGTCGAGGATATTTTCGTTGTCGAGGGGATGCAGAAGGGCCGCTATGGCCGCGGATTTGACGGCGGGCGGTTTTCTCCGGCCATGGACGGGCCGACGCATTGCTTCCACGACTGGGTTGCCAATCAGCTCACTTCGCACCGTCAACACATGGCGGCGGAATGAGCGAGCTGCACGACCGACTTTTGGCGGCGCATGAGAAAGACGATCGCAAGGGGCTGATTGCGCTTTACACCGAGGCTGCGGATCGTGCGGGCGATCTTATCGAGCGCTCGTTCTTTCTGACCCATGCATTTGTCTTTGCGCTGGAGGCGGGCGATGGGCGCGCGCCTCTCTTGCATGAGCGTTTGCGCGAGATGGGGCGGATTTAGTTGCCCTGCCGTGCCTGAGCCGTTAAGGGCAACGCCATGTTAGACAAAGCCGACGATATTCACCCGCTCTTTAACGGCGCCCCCAAAAGCACCGAATTCAAGAAGCTGCGCAAACGCATCGTGAGCCAGACGCGCGAGGCGATAGAGCAATATGGCATGATCGAACCCGGCGGCAAATGGCTGGTCTGTTTGTCGGGGGGCAAAGACAGCTATACTCTTCTTGCGGTGCTCTACGAGCTTAAGTGGCGGGGGCTTCTGCCTGTGGACCTTCTCGCCTGCAATCTGGATCAGGGACAGCCCGGCTTTCCGGCGACGGTCTTGCCCAAGTTTCTGGAAGAACGCGAGGTTGCGCATCGTATCGAGTATCAGGACACCTATTCGATTGTCATGGACAAGGTCCCCGAGGGGCGGACATTTTGCGCTTTGTGCTCACGTCTGCGCCGTGGCAATCTGTACCGGATCGCGCGCGAAGAGGGCTGCACGGCTGTTGTCCTGGGTCATCATCGTGACGACATTCTTGAAACATTTTTTATGAACCTGTTTCACGGCGGACGGCTTGCGACCATGCCGCCAAAGCTTGTGAACGAAGAGGGCGATCTGTTTGTTTACCGCCCGCTCGCACACGTCGCGGAAGTGGATTGCGAGAAATTTGCCCGCGATCTGAACTATCCGATCATTCCTTGTGACCTCTGCGGAAGCCAGGACGGGCTGCAACGCCAGCAGGTCAAACAGATTCTGGATGGCTGGGAAAAGAATAGCCCCGGCCGACGCCAAGTGATGTTTCGCGCCTTGATGAACACGCGCCCGAGCCATTTGCTTGACCCCGACTTGTTCGACTTTAAAGCACTGATGCGCGCGCCCACTGACAAAATGTCAGAAAACGAGCTGCCCCCGCTCTTTCGTTAAGAGCCTGTTGATATTATCGCGCTAGCCTCCTCCAAATTGGTTTGAAGGAAGTAAAGATGGCGTCGCACGGTAGGGCTGCATTCCACTCACATTCAAAGCGGCTGGCCGAGTGGCTCTTGGGGCCACATATGTTGGCCTTTGTGCCCGCCATTGCCCTAAGCGCCTTCTGGATCGCAGGTGAGCTGGCCCTTGTCGCGATCGCTCTCGGGCTGCCGATCCTGTATCTTCTGGCCGGCACACTCACAGACGCCCGCGCAGCGCAGATACGCGAGGTTGACGCCACAAC
>JAHBAN010000235.1 GCA_018500075.1 Flavobacteriia bacterium
CCACAGCGCGCGCCTCCCCCGCGCCCGCCAGAAGCAGCAGCCGCCTCATGCCACCTTCGGAAACACAAAGCAGCGATCGCGGCGGATCGACAGCCAGAGCGCCTTGCCCACCGAGGGCAAAAACACATTCGGAACCGTCACCCGCAGCTTTGAGCCGTCATGATCCATGCGAAACTCGACAAGGCTCTCGTTGCCCATAAAGCGCGCGCGCTCCACAATCCCGCGCGCCGCCGCCCCGTCGCTCGGCGTCGGATCGGGGCCGCGCCCGTCGCGGTCAAAATCAATCTTGAAGTGCTGCGGACGAATGACAATCTCCACAGCCTGCCCGTCCGCCACACCAGGCGCCAGAAACTGCCCAAAAGGCGTATCCGTCAGCGCCCCGCGCACAACACCGTCGATCACATTGATATCGCTGAAAAAACCGACTGCTTCTTTGTCGCGGGGCGCATTGTAAATATTGTAAGGCGCGCCGCGCTGCACAATTTTGCCGCCCCGCATCAAAGCAATCTCGTCCGCCATACGCATCGCCTCATCCGGCTCATGCGTCACCAGCAAAACCCCGGTGTCCTCCTGCTTGAGCACATCCAGCGTCTCGTCGCGGATCTCGTCGCGCAGCCGGTTGTCCAGCCCCGAGAACGGCTCATCCATCAACATCAGCCGTGGCCGCGGCGCCAGCGCCCGCGCCAGCGCAACCCGCTGCTGCTCCCCGCCCGAAAGCTCGTGAGGATAGCTCTCTTCAAATCGCGCAAGGCCGACCCGCGCCAAAAGCGCGCGCACCCGCGCCGCCTTTTCGGCCCGCCCGCCGCTCAGCCCGAAGGCCACGTTTTCCGCCACGCTCAAATGCGGAAACAGCGCAAAATCCTGAAACATCAAGCCGGTGTTGCGCCGCTCGGGCGGAATCCGGAACACCGTGTCACAGACCAGCGCCCCGTCGACATATATCTGCCCGCTGTCCTGCATATCCACCCCGGCAATCATCCGCAGCGTGGTCGATTTGCCGCAGCCCGACGGCCCCAAAAGACAGGTCACCTGCCCCGGCTCAAGGGTGAGCGACACATCATCCACCACAACGCGCCCCTCAAAAGAGCGCTTCAGATTGCGAATATCGAGCCTCGGGGGGAGCTTGGTCACAGATCGCCTCTTGCAGTTGCCGATAGAGCAACCCGACAGGTTTCATCGGGTATAAAACCCTTTAGCAGCCGCGCCCAAGCCCCGCAAGCGGATCGGCCCGCTCCAAAGCCCGCTCCAAAGCCTGCTCCACAGCCTTCCGCGCGGCGCCCCCCGGCCCGAAGCCGCCCGAGGCCGCCCGAGGGGGTCCGGGCCAGTCCCGCCCGGCTCCGCTCTTTTTCTTTCCAAAAATATCCACTCCGCCGCTGCCCCGGCGCAAAACGCCTCAGGCCGGGCGCAGCACGCGCCCCAAAGGCTAAGGCGCGCGCGGGTCAGACCGAAGGTCTGGCGCGCGCGCGCGCGGCGCTGCCGCAGGCAGCGCAACGCCTTAGCGTTCATCCTCCCAAAGGATCGGCTCGGCGTCAGGGTCAGGCTTGCCAATCCCCTTGAAAAGCCCCTTGAACGGAAAGATCCACGCCAGCCCGAGACCGATATAAATCCCCAGCTCCAACACAAGATGGGGCCGCGGCAGCCAGCTCACAACCGTGACACAGACCACCACATAGAGCGGCATCCCGATCACCAGAACCAGCAGCGCCAGCCAGCGTCGCGCCTTAAAGCTCAAAGCGTCAAACATCCGCCTCAGTCCTGAAACGGATCGGTGACAAGGATGGTATCCTCGCGCTCGGGGCTGGTGCTCACCATCGCCACAGGGCAATCGATCAGCTCCTCCACACGGCGCACATATTTGATCGCCTCCGCCGGCAGATCCGCCCAGGAGCGCGCGCCCTCGGTGCTCTCCGACCACCCTTTCATTTCCTCATACACCGGCGTGCAGCGCGCCTGCGCTTCGGCGGCGGTCGGCAAATAATCCAGCCGCTCCCCGTCCAGCTCATAGCCGACACAGATCTTGAGCGTCTCAAACCCGTCCAGAACGTCAAGCTTGGTCAGCGCGATCCCGTTCACACCGCTCGTCGCGCAGGTCTGGCGCAACAGCGCCGCATCAAACCAGCCACAGCGCCGCTTGCGCCCCGTCGTGGTGCCAAATTCATGGCCCCGCGTGCCCAGCCGCTCGCCATCGGCATCCTCAAGCTCGCTCGGAAACGGCCCCTCGCCCACGCGTGTGGTGTAAGCCTTGACAATTCCGAGCACAAAATCGATCGCGCCCGGCCCCATGCCAACGCCCGTCGCGGCTTGCCCGGCAATCACATTGGAGCTGGTCACAAACGGATAGGTGCCAAAGTCGATGTCCAGAAGCGCGCCCTGCGCCCCCTCAAACAAGATCCGCTTGCCCGCCTTGCGCTTCTCGCTGAGCACTTTCCAGACCGGCGCCGCATAGGGCAGGATCTGCCAGGCAATATCGCGCAGCGCCTCGATCAACGCCTCACGGTCCACCGGCGCGATGCCCAAGCCCTTGCGCAGCGGGTCGTGGTGCTGAAGCGCGCGATCCACACGCGCCACAAGCGTCGCCTCATCTGCCAGATCGGCAACACGGATCGCGCGCCGCCCGACCTTGTCTTCATAGCACGGGCCAATGCCCCGCCCGGTCGTGCCAATCTTTGTGCCTTTGCTCGCCGCGTCTTCGCGGGCGCGGTCAAGCTCGCCATGAATCGGCAGGATCAGCGGCGTATTCTCCGCAATCATCAGGGTCTCGGGGCTGATCTCGACGCCCTGCGCGCGCACGGTCTCGATCTCGCGCATCAGGTGCCATGGGTCCAGCACAACCCCGTTGCCGATCACACTCAGCTTGCCGCCGCGCACAACACCCGAAGGCAGCGCATGGAGCTTGTAAACCTTACCGTCAATAACAAGCGTATGGCCGGCGTTGTGCCCGCCCTGAAAGCGCGCGATCACATCGGCGCGCTCAGACAGCCAGTCTACAATCTTGCCTTTGCCCTCGTCGCCCCATTGTGCGCCGACAACCACTACATTTGCCATGCTGGCCCCCTCAGATTCTGCCTTGAGTTCCGTGTCAAACCCGCGCTCCTATATCGCGCTGTGTGACGGGGCGAAACACCTAATTCGCCGCAGCCCCTCGCAGATCACGGCAGTCAGGCAACAGCAAAGCTCAAATCAGGGCCATACGCTCGGCGCGCTCGGGGTCGGGAAACGGGCGGTAAAGCCCGATATCAACCTCCCCCACCATCTGGTGCACCGTGGTGTAGAGCTGCTCGACTTCCTCGCCCGCCTGTCCGGCATAGCGAAACGCCTGATCAAGCTGGGTCAGATCGTTGACTTCGATCTCAAGCAAAAAGTCGCGCGACTGTGGCGCTCCAAAGCCGAGCTTGCGCCGGCAGAGCCGCCAGCCGAGAATAACCTTATGCGCCAGAAGATGCCCCATCCAGGCCTCAAGCGCCGCCGCAAACGCCAGCGCCTTGGCATTGTCGCGCAGATCAATTTCGCAATGATAAATATTCATTTCAATCCTCTGACAGTCTTTTGCAGCATCCTGACAGGCAAAGCCTACCAAACCCTTAATCCGCAAATCCGGGGCATAAAAACGGGGGCAAAACGGGGGCACAGATTCCTTAACACAGCCTAAAGGCCCGCCCGCCAGCGCACGCTGCGTTAGCTAATTTTTCCTTACCAAAGCCCCGACGGACCCGGTGCACGCTTTGTGCACGCCCTGTGCACGCTTATCACCCCCCCGAAATCGCCCCTCCGGCCCCGCTTAACCATGCCTGACGCAGGCTTAAGCGCCTGTTAAGCAAACCGTGCCGCCCCCGAGCCAAGATCACGGGTTGCACGCCTTCGGGCTTTCCCCTAAAACCCGCCCAGACCAGTCTCAGGCATCGGGCATTTCATGGAAAACGTCGTTCTTATCGTCCATCTCATTTTGGCTTTGGCCCTCATCGGTGTTGTGCTCATGCAGCGCTCCGAAGGCGGCGGCCTTGGCATGGGCGGCGGCGGCGCGGGCGTCTCCGGGCGCGCGGCGGCAACAGCCCTTGGCAAAGTCACATGGATCCTTGCGATTGCCTTTATCTGCACCTCGATCTCGCTCACAATCATCGCGGCGCAAAAGTCCGCAGGTGGCTCGGTGATCGACCGGCTCGGCGATGTGACAGCGCCCGAAGCTGTGCAAGAGGAGAGCGCAACAGATACGCTCCTGCCGCCCGCTGAAGGCGACGATGCGCCGCTCGTGCCCTCCGCCGACTGACCACTACACATTGACCCCGCGTTAAAAAGCGCAACATTATGTTGCGCCTCCATTGCCAAGCGGGGCCGAATCTACTATAGCTCAAATCCCGTGATGATGCGGTCTTTTCAGACCGTTTCGGAGCCTTTTTGAGCGTCCTTCGCACTGCATTCACGGGAGTTACACACATGGCACGTTACATTTTCATTACGGGTGGTGTTGTTTCCTCTCTTGGCAAGGGCCTTGCCTCTGCGGCCCTCGGCGCGCTCTTGCAAGCCCGCGGATTCTCCGTGCGTCTGCGCAAGCTTGACCCCTATCTCAATGTCGATCCGGGCACTATGAGCCCGTTCGAGCACGGCGAGGTTTTCGTGACAGATGACGGCGCCGAAACCGATCTGGATCTGGGCCACTACGAGCGCTTCACAGGCGTCGCCGCCCGCAAGACAGACTCGGTCTCCTCGGGGCGGGTCTACTCCAATGTGCTCGAAAAAGAGCGCCGCGGCGATTACTTGGGCAAGACCATTCAGGTCATCCCCCATGTCACCAATGAAATCAAAGACTTCATCGGCGTTGGCGATGATGAGGTCGACTTCATGCTCTGCGAAATCGGCGGCACAGTGGGCGATATCGAGGGCCTGCCCTTCTTTGAAGCGATTCGCCAGTTTTCCCAGGAGCGGGCGCGCGGACAGTGCATTTTCATGCACTTAACCCTTTTGCCTTATCTTGCAGCCTCCGGCGAGCTGAAGACCAAACCCACCCAACACTCCGTCAAGGAACTGCGCTCCATTGGCCTTCAGCCCGACGTTCTGGTCTGCCGCTCCGAACAGATCATCCCCGAGAAAGAGCGCGCCAAAATCGCGCTGTTCTGCAATGTGCGCCCCGAGGCGGTTATCCCCGCCTATGATCTGAAGTCGATCTATGAGGCCCCTCTGGCCTATCATCAGGCCGGTCTTGATCAGGCCGTGCTCGACGCCTTCCAGATCAGCCCCGCGCCCAAGCCCGAGTTGAAGGTCTGGGAAGATGTCAAAGACCGCATCACCCATACTGACGGAGATGTGAACATCGCCATCGTCGGCAAATATACCCAGCTTGAAGATGCCTATAAGTCGATCAAGGAAGCGCTGATGCACGGCGGCATGGCCAACCGTGTCAAAGTCAATGTCGATTGGGTTGATGCCGAAGTCTTTGATAAGGGCGACGCCGCGCCCCACCTTGAAGGCTACCATGCGATCCTTGTGCCCGGCGGCTTTGGCGAGCGCGGCACCGAAGGCAAAATCAAGGCCGCCCAGTTTGCCCGCGAGCGCAAGGTGCCCTATCTCGGGATATGCCTCGGAATGCAAATGGCGGTGATCGAGGCGGCGCGAAACGTGGCCAAAATCAAAGATGCCGGCTCTGAGGAATTTGACCATGAGGCAGGAAAAAAGCGTTTTGAGCCGGTGGTTTACCACCTCAAAGAATGGGTGCAAGGCAACTATACCGTGACCCGCAAGGAAACCGACGACAAAGGCGGAACCATGCGCCTTGGCGCCTATGATGCCACGCTGGCCGAAGGCTCCAAAGTCGCACAGGTCTACGGCACAACCGCGATCGAAGAGCGTCACCGCCACCGCTATGAAGTCGATGTGAAATACCGCGAAAAGCTCGAAGCCTGCGGCCTGACCTTTTCGGGAATGTCCCCGGACGGCAGCCTCCCCGAGATCGTCGAATGGAAAGATCACCCGTGGTTCATCGGTGTGCAGTTTCACCCCGAGCTGAAGTCAAAGCCCTTCGCGCCGCATCCGCTGTTTGCCGATTTCGTGCGCGCCGCCGTAGAGACATCGCGGCTCGTCTAAGACGCGTCAGGCTTGACGGCCAAAGCCTTTCGCCGCAGCCTTGCCTTCGATCAAACGGGAGAAAAAAGCCATGACCAAAGCCTATTGGGTGGCCCATGTGGATGTCTCTGATCCACAGGCCTATGAGAAATACAAAGCCGCCAATGCAGGCCCCTTCGCCGAGTTTGGCGCGCGCTTTCTGGTGCGCGGCGGCGATCAGGAGGTGCGGGAAGGCGCTGTGCGCAGCCGCACGGTTGTGATCGAGTTTCCAAGCTATGAAGCCGCGCGCGCCTGCTATGACAGCCCCGCCTATCAAGCCGCTTTTGACATTCGCAAAGAGGTCTCGATCGGTGACATGGTGATCGTTCAAGGCTATGACGGGGCCTGACACCACCCGCCGCAAGACTTGACCTTCGCGGCAGGTCGCGCCACCTTGGATGCCACGCATATCGCAAAGGAAAAGCCCGTGCCAAAAGGCTATTGGATTGGTCAGTTAGACATCACAGACCCGGCGATCTACAACACCTACAAGCTCGCCGATGTGGAGCCGTTCAAAGACTACGGCGCGCGCTATGTTGTGCGCGGTGGCCGTCAGGAAAGCCCCGAAGGCCACTGGCGCAGCCGGACCGTTGTGATCGAGTTCCCAAGCTATGACGCCGCCGTCGCCTGCTATCACGACCCCCAGTTCCAGGCGATAATGGCGGTGCGAAAACTCTCCTCCATCGCCGATGTGGTGATCGTGGAAGGCCATGAGCCAGAGGGATAAGCCATGATCAAAGGTCTTTTTGAACGCCTCACCGGCAGCGCCGATCAGCGCGCAACAGACGCCGACGCGCGGCTTGCACTCACAGCGCTTCTGGTGCGCGTGGCGCGCGCCGATTTTGTCTATGACGCCGCCGAGCAGGCCCAGATCGACAAGGTGATAGCGCGCCGCTATGCGCTTACCCCCGAGCAAACCATAGCCCTGCGCGAGGAGGCCGAAGCGCTGGAGGCCACAGCCCCCGATACCGTGCGCTTCACCCGCGCCCTCAAAGACGCCGTGCCCTATGAAGAGCGCACCGGCGTGATCGAGGCGCTCTGGTCCGTTGTTCTCGCCGATCAGAGCCGCGACGCCCATGAGGACGCGCTCCTGCGCGTGGTCGCCAATCTTCTCGGCGTGTCCGACCGCGACAGCCACCTCGCGCGCCAGCGCGCCTCCGGCGCATGATCGCCTCCCTGCCGATGTATGATCTGCCCGCGCTGCACAGCGCCCATGATCGTTTCTGGCAGGCCATCCGCGCAGCCCTCGGCTATGGCCCCGCCACGCTCCTGCGCAGCGGCGATCTCTGGGACCACTGGCAATCGCCCGATCTCTTGCTCTCCCAGACCTGCGGCTTTCCCTATCGCGCGCGCCTGCATGGCCATGTGCAGCTCGTCGCCACCCCCGATTTCGGCCTCCCCGGATGCCCCGCAGGCCACTACACCTCCGTCTTTCTCGCCCGGCGCAGTGACCAGATCACCGCCCTGCCCGAGCTGTCAGGCCGGCGCTTTGCCTTCAACGAGCCGATGTCCCAGTCGGGCTGGGCCGCGCCCAAAACCCACCTCGACAGCCTCGGCCTCAGCGCCGGCGCGCTTGTCCAAACCGGCTCTCATGCCCCTGTCTCTTATACACATCT
>JAHBAN010000202.1 GCA_018500075.1 Flavobacteriia bacterium
ACGCCATTTAAGGAGAACACACCATGGCTATGAAAATTCGTCTCGCCCGCGGCGGCTCAAAAAAGCGCCCTTTCTACCGCGTTGTCGCAACTGACAGCCGTATGCCACGCGATGGCCGCTTCATCGAGAAACTCGGCACATACAATCCCCTCCTCGCCAAAGACAGCGAAGACCGCGTCAAGCTTGACCTGGATCGTATCAAATACTGGCTCGGAGAAGGCGCCCAGCCAACAGACCGCGTCGCCCGTATGCTCGAAGCGGCTGGCCTGCTTGAGAAAAAAGAGCGCGCCAACCTGAAAAAAGGCGAGCCAGGCAAAAAAGCCAAAGACCGCGTCGAAGAAAAAGCCGCCAAAGCCGCCGCCGCTGCGGAAGCGGCTGCCGCGCCCGCCGAAGAAGCCCCTGCTGAAGAGGCTCCTGCCGCTGAAGAAGCGTCAGAAAGCTAAGCCTGATCGGGCTGGGGCCATCGCTGCTCCAGCCCGTCTTCCGGCTCTGTGCCCATGCGCCTCATTTTCCGCCCCATCCGCAGCATTTTATTGATTGGCACGACCTTTCTTGCGGGTGTAGCCTATGAAAAATATAACCACAGTGACCGCTGCCTCGCAGCCGGCGGACACGTCACATTTGGCCTCTGTGAAGGAGCCCGCCCATGAGCGAACCCGTCTGTGTCGGCGTTATCGCAGGTGCCTTTGGGGTGCGCGGCGAAGTCCGCCTCAAAAGCTTCACAGCTGATCCCCAGGATATTGCCCGCTACAGCCCGCTCCTCACAGAAGACGGCACAGGCCGTTTCACAGTCCATATCACCCGCCAGATCAACAACGGCTTTTCTGCGCGCCTGAGCGGCATCACAACCAAAGAACAGGCCGATGCCCTGCGCGGAACCCAGCTCTTTGCCGAGCGCAGCCAACTGCCCTCCCTGCCAGATGACGAGTTCTATCACGCCGATCTGGTTGATCTCACGGTGCTTGACACAGGCGGAGCCGAGCTGGGGCGCGTCAAAGCCGTTCAGAACCATGGAGCCGGAGATCTGTTGGAAATCCAGATCCAGAGTGGCAGCGCCACGGTGCTCTTGCCCTTTACCAAAGCCGCCGTCCCGACCGTGGATCTCGCCACAGGCCGGATCATTGCCGACCCGCCCGACGGGCTTTTTGAATGAGCCATCCACGGGTCCAAGTGATCGTCCACGCCGGGTTTCACAAAACAGGCACAACCAGCCTTCAAAGCTTTTTCTCCCAGAACAAATCCGCGCTCGCGCCCTATCTGGCGTATTATGGCAAAGACGATTTTCCCGCCGCCGGCACACAGGCCCGCCTCTATGCCCAGCGCCCCTTCCCACACCGTCTGTTCAAATTCCGCCGCGCCCTGCGCGCCTTTCTCCAAAGCATCCCCGATCACGCGACAGTCGTGCTCAGCCGCGAAACCTTTTCCGGCGGAATGCCCGGCCATCGCACCCTCTCTGGCCGCCTGATGACATCCTATCAAGGTCCCGCCACGCGGCTGGCAAAAATCATCATATCCGAACTGCGCCGCCGCTTCGGCCCGACAACCGAGATCACGTTTTTCTATACAACGCGCGAGCGCGAGAGCTGGCTGCGCTCTGTCTACGGTCACCTGCTGCGCTCAATCCGCCTCACAGAGGATTACGAAAGCTTCCGCGCCCGCTTTCCCGAGCTGCCCGGCCCTGAAATAGAGGCCCGGCGGCTGGCACAGCGCCTGTCTCCCGTGCCTGTCCATACGGCAGCACTCGAAACCTATGCCAGCGCCCCCGAAGGCCCTGCCGCCGCCCTGCTTGATCTGCTCGAGATCCCGCCCGCCCTGCGCAGCCGTCTGCGGCCTGTGGCGCGCCAGAACACGGCAAACCCGCCCGAGCTTCAGGCAGACTTCCTGCGCCTCAACCGCAGCATCAAAACCAAATCCGCGCTGAAAGCGGCCAAAGAGGCGCTGCTCTAATCCTTTTTCTTTCCCAAAATATCCCGGGGGGAGTTTGAGGGGGGCTGGCCCCCCTCATCCTGTCGGACTGTGCAAAGCACAGTTCGACCCCCTAAAGCACAGCCGCCAGACGGGTGCCCTGATCAATCGCCCGCTTCGCATCCAGCTCACCCGCGACATCGGCGCCCCCGATCACATGAACAGAGACACCCTGTGCTTCCAGAGCCTCTGCGAGGCTGCGCTCGCTCACCTGTCCTGCGCATAAAACGATCGTATCACATTGGATCACACGCGGGGTCTCCCGCGCCGCGCCAAAGCTGACATGAAGCCCCTGAGCGTCGATGCGCTCGTAATTGACCCCGCCAATCATCTCGACATTCTTCATCTTGAGCGCGGCCCGATGGATCCAGCCGGTTGTCTTGCCAAGCCGCTTGCCATGCCGCTCGGCCTTGCGCTGAAGCAAAATCACCTCCCGCGCCGGCGCCTCCGGCTTTGGCCCGTCAGGCGCAAGCCCGCCACGCGTCTCAGCGGGGTCGCCCACGCCCCATTCCTCTTTCCAGCCCGCAAGGTCCAGCGCCGGGCTGACGCCTTCATGGACAAGAAACTCACAGACATCAAAGCCGATGCCCCCGGCCCCGACAACCGCCACGCGCTTTCCGGCCTTTGCCCGGCCGCTCAAAAGATCAACATAGCTCATCACCTGCGGCAAATCCTGCCCCTCGATGTTCGGATCACGGGGCAAAACACCCGTCGCAAGGACCACCTCGTCAAACCCCGAAAGATCGCCCGCGCCCACCTCGCGTCCCAGTTCAAGCGTCACACCATGCTTTGCCGCCATCGTGCCAAACCAGTCGACAAACCCCCGGAATTCTTCCTTGCCGGGTATCTGTTTTGCCATATTCAACTGGCCGCCGATTTCGGTCGCGCGCTCAAACACCGTGACGTCATGGCCGCGTTCCGCCGCCGCAATCGCCGCGCTCATGCCTGCAGGCCCGGCCCCGACAACCGCGATTTTTTTCGCCCCATCCACAGGCTCAAGCCGCAGCTCTGTCTCAAAACACGCGCGCGGATTGACAAGACAGCTCGAAATCTTGCCCTGAAACGTGTGGTCAAGACAGGCCTGATTGCAGGCGATACAGGGCGCGATTTCCGCAGCGCGCCCCTGCTCGGCCTTCACCACAAAATGAGGATCGGCCAGAAACGGTCGCGCCATGCTGACAAGATCGGCGCAGCTCTCTGCCAACACGCGTTCGGCAACATCAGGCATATTGATGCGATTGGAGGTGATCAAAGGAATGCCCACCTTGCCCATCAGCTTTTTCGTCACCCAGGCAAAGCCCGCGCGCGGCACGCTCGTTGCAATGGTCGGGATGCGCGCCTCATGCCAGCCGATCCCTGTGTTGATCATGGTTGCACCGGCTTTCTCGATCTCTTGCGCCAGCTGCACAACTTCCTCATGGGTCGAGCCGTTGGGAATGAGATCAATCATGCTCAAACGATAGATGATGATAAAATCATCCCCCACAGCCCCACGCACGCGCTTCATAATCTCGAGCGCCAGGCGCATTCTGTTTTCATACGAGCCGCCCCAGCGATCGGTGCGTTTGTTCACATGGGTGACCAGAAACTGGTTGATAAAATACCCCTCAGACCCCATCACCTCGACGCCATCATACCCGGCCGCCCTCGCATTCACGGCGGCCGTTGCAAAATCGGCGATCTGCTTTTCAATGCCGGCTTCGTCCAGCTCTTTGGGCGCAAAGGGCGAGATCGGAGACTTAACAGGCGAGGCGCTGACACAATCAGGCCCGTAGGCATAGCGCCCGGCGTGCAATATCTGCATGACAATCTTGCCCCCCGCCGCATGGACACGGTCGGTCACAATCTTATGGTTGGCAATGTCTTGCTCAGAATAAAGCCCCGCGGCCCCCGGAAAAACACCGCCCTCAGGGTTGGGCGCAATCCCCCCCGTCACCATCAGCGCCGCACCGCCGCGCGCCCGCTCGGCATAAAACTCGGCGACACGGTTCCAGTCCTTGGTTTCCTCAAGGTTGGTGTGCATCGAGCCCATAATCACACGGTTCTTGAGTGTGGTATGGCCCAAATCCAGCGGGGCAAGCATATGTGGATAGTGCGACATGGTAAAACTCCCTGATTGCCGCTCAAACTGCGGCAAAACGAGTCTCAAGTCACCCCAAACGCCGCGTCAATCTTTAGGCGCATTCACCCGCTTAGACAGCGCTTCGCGGCTCTCAACACGTTCGGAATAGCGGTCCACAAGATGGTCTTTGATGTCGCGCGTGAGCCAGGTGAATTTCGCAAGCTCCTCCATGACATCGACAACACGGTCATAATAGGGCGAGGGCTTCATGCGCCCTGTCTCGTCAAACTCGTCCCATGCTTTGGCAACAGACGACTGGTTCGGAATCGTCAAAAGCCGCATCCACCGCCCGAGGATGCGCAGCTGGTTGACGGTGTTGAAGCTCTGGCTTCCCCCCTCGACCTGCATCAGCGCCAGTGTCTTGCCTTGCGTCGGGCGCACGCCGCCGATCGGCGCCAGCGGAATCCAGTCGATCTGGGTTTTCATAAGACCCGTCATGGCGCCATGCCGCTCGGGGCTGGACCAGACCATCCCCTCACACCAGAGAACAAGGTCGCGCAGCTCTTGCACCTTGGGATTGCCCTCTGACACATCGTCCACAAGCGGCAAGCCCGCCGGATCAAACAGCCGCGCCTCACACCCCAGCCGCGTCAGAATACGGGCTGCCTCTTCTGCGATGAGGCGGCTGTAGGATGTCTTTCGCAAACTTCCATAAAGGAGCAGGATCCGCGGCTTGTGGGTGCTGCGCTCACGGGGAAACAAAGCCTCAAGCTCAAGCGCCCGGAACGCATCGTCTTTGACATTCGGTGTATCGGTCATGACGTCATTCGGTCTCTACACAATGCCGGCGAAACGCGCGTTTCAACATATCCAGCTCTTGCCGCAACAAATCGACTTCGATGCGCAAATCCTCATCCAAAGCATCGCCCAACAAGATTGAAATACTGGCAAGACACGCCTCCGTCTCGGCATCTACAATCACAATCGTGCGAATGCCATCCGCAATCGCCTCCGCAGGAATCGGCACCGCCATCTCCCATGCGCCGTCTTCGCCACGCTTGAACGTCACGCCCAACAGCGGCTTCCCGTCCAGAATGGCCGTCAACTTGGGTGGCGCCTCAATCGCAGCCCCGTCTGCCCGGCTGACAACAGCCTCCCAGCGCGCTTCGATCATGCGGCGTTTTGTAACGACAAAATCGCTCATTCCGTGCCCCCTAAAGTTCGGCTCTTGGTCTGCGGCTGAAGGTCAGGTCCCGCAATGTCACCTGGTTCATATCCGGCCCCTCAAAAATAAGGTCCAGCCAGATCCGTTCCACCCGCTTTTCATTGATTTTCGAATATGCCAAATCAAATTCAACCACAACATCAGGCTGGTTCAACGGCAGCTCACGAACAATCTGTTCGGTAT
>JAHBAN010000016.1 GCA_018500075.1 Flavobacteriia bacterium
CAGCCTTCACGCGGGGATACAGCCTTGGAGGATCCCCGCCCTAACTTATGGAGTATTCAACATGGCTGGACAGATCCCAGATCTTCACGCCGAGGCACGCACGGGGACAGGCAAGGGCGCCGCTCGTCAGGCACGCCGCGACGGCATGGTTCCCGGAATCGTTTATGGCGGCGAAGGCGAGCCTTTGCCCATCAACATTCCCTTCAACAAGCTTCTGAAAAAGCTCAAAGAAGGCCGCTTCCTCTCGACCCTTTTCAACCTCAAGGTTGAAGGCCAGGAAGACGTGCGCGTGATCTGCCGCAACGTGCAGCGCGACGTTGTCAAAGACTTGCCAACGCATATCGACTTGCTGCGCCTGCGCCGCACGTCAAAAATCGCTCTCTTCATCCACGTTGATTTCATCAACGAAGAGGCCGCCCCCGGCATCAAAAAAGGCGGCGTTCTGACGGTCGTGCGCCCTGAAGTCGAGCTGATGGTGACTGCGGGCGATATCCCCGAGAGCATCACAGTCGATCTGACAGGCATGGACATCGGCGACATTGTTCACATCTCGGATGTGACCCTGCCCGAAGGCGCAAAGCCAACTGTTGAGCGCGACTTCGTCATCGCCAACATCTCGGCCCCATCCAGCCTGCGCTCAGCCGGCGACGATGAGGACGACGCGGCAGAGGCAGAGGCTGAAGGCGAGACAGCCGAATAAGCCGGCCAAAGCCAACCCATCAGAAAAGCCCGCCCTCACCGGCGGGCTTTTTTCATGTCTGCCTCAGACCCGCCGCAGCGCCAGAAGCGTGCCGCGCGAGGCGACAGGGTCATAGGTCAGGCCCGAGCGCGAAAGCATATCCACAATCTCTTTGATCACCTTGGCGCTCTCATACTGCTTGGGGTGCAGCTCGATCACCACCTGCCTGACCGAGCGCGGCCATTGCGACGCGAAAAGATATTGCTCCGCCCCTTCGATATCCATGATCACAAACTGGGGGGCCACATCCGCAAGCAGCGCCCCGATCCTGAGCACAGGCACCTCTACAACGCGCGCACGGCGGTCCTCAAACGCCGCAATCCGCGAGGCCCAAAACTGCTTGGCACAGGCAAAGGCCAGCGTTTGCCCCTCATAGGCCGGCCCCACAACAGCCCCGTGGCGCAGATCAATCCCGGCCACGCCATTGAGCGCATAATTGGCCCTGATGGCAGCAAGCATATCGGGGTTGGCCTCCACCGAGGTCACATTCTGCGCGCCGACAATCCGCGCCGCCAGCGCACCGATATAGCCAAGCCCCGCGCCCAGCTCGAGCACCCGCTGCCCCGCCTTCAGGCGCATCAAGACAGCGCGCGCCTCAGAGCCTTCATACTCGCCCGAGGCGAGCTTGCCGCGGATTTTATCTGTCAACTGCTCCTTGGGGCACAGCAGCGCCACACCATTCAGCTCAAACCGCTCCACAAACCACACTCCCGCTCACCACAGACGCTCACCGGTTGAATCTTAGGCCCCGGATGCCTAAACCACAATAACAACCAGCGTGAGAAAGGCTGCTATGCACATCTTCGTCGGCCTCGGCAATCCGGGCGCCAAATACGCCCAGAACCGTCACAACATCGGCTTTATGGCGCTCGATGAGATCGCCAGCGCCCATGGCTTTGGCCCGTGGAAAGCGCGCTTTCAGGGCCTTGTCAGCGAGGGGCGCTTTGGCTCAGACAAAGTCGTGCTGATCAAGCCCGAAACCTTTATGAACCTCTCGGGCCAGTCGGTCGGCGAGGCGATGCGCTTTTACAAGCTCGCCCCTGATGACATCACGGTCTTTCACGACGAGCTTGCTCTTGCCCCCGGCAAATGCCGCGCCAAGCTCGGCGGCGGCCACGCGGGCCACAACGGGTTGCGCTCGATCCACGCCCACATCGGCCCCGACTATCACCGCATCCGCCTTGGCATCGGCCATCCGGGCCATAAAGACGCGGTCGCACGCTATGTGCTCAACGATTTTGCCAAAGCCGAAGCCGGCTGGCTTGATGATCTGCTGCGCGGCATTGCCGATGGCGCCCCCGCCCTCGCCCAAGGCGACACAGGGCGCTTTATGAACGCTGTTGCCCTGCGTGTGCAGCCGCCCCGTGACACGCCGCGAAAAGCCAAGCCCGCAGATGCGCCGGCTCAGACGCCCGGAACGCCCGACCAGAGGGCCGCGCCAGACGCCCGCAGCCCGATGCAAAAGCTGATGGACAAGTTCAAATAGCCCCCCTTGCGGCGCGCCCCGAAGCCCCTTACGCTTTCTGAAAACGGAGGCATCATGCGCATATTCGGCAAATGGCTTGGCCGCACCCTTCTGGTGCTGATCCTGCTCACAGGCGCGCTCTTGGTTTGGAAACGCGAAGAAGTGACACGGCTGATGGCGGTCAACTCGCTCTTTTCCGCCGAAAAGATCGTGCACAACTTCTCCCATATGGACAGCCTGTTTCTCGCGGCCCCCGTGCCCCGCGGGCAAGCGCCGGTCTCCGAGCTGGTCATCGGCCAGCCCATCACCCTGCCCGATGCCTACGCCCAATGGGTGAGCGCGCGCGCGCTCACGAGTGTGGTGGTGCTCAAAGACGGGCTTCTGCGCCATGAGGCCTATTATCTGGAAACCGGCCCCGACGACCGGCGCATCTCCTGGTCGGTTGCCAAATCCTTTCTCTCGGCCCTCCTCGGCGTGCTCTTGGAAGACGGCACAATCAGCTCAGTCAATGACCCCGTGACCAAATACGCCCCCGCCCTGCGCGGCACAGCCTATGACGGCGCAAGCCTCGAAGATGTCTTGCAGATGGAAAGCGGCGTGCGCTTCAACGAGGATTACCTCGACTTCTGGTCTGACATCAACAAAATGGGTCGTGTTCTGGCGCTTGGCCAGTCGATGGACGGCTTCGCAACCGCACTCACCGAAAAAGACGCCAAAGCCGGACAGAGCTGGCAATATGTCTCGATCGACACCCATATCCTCGGCATGGTGATCCGCGGCGCCACAAACCGCCCCATCCCCGAGCTGCTCGCCGAGCGCATCATCGCCCCCCTCGGGCTTGAGCAAGCGCCCTACTATCTCACAGACGGCCACGGAACCGCCTTTGTCCTTGGCGGCCTCAATCTGACAACCCGCGATTATGCCCGCTTTGGCCAGCTGATCGCCCAAAACGGCCTCTGGAACGGTGTGCAAGTCGTGCCCGCCGCCTGGATCGCCCAAAGCACACGCCCCTCCGCCAAGACCGTCAAAGGCAATACGCAATACGGCTACCAATGGTGGATGCCGGCGGACGCGCGCCAAGGCGAGGTCTTCGCCCGCGGCATCTACGGGCAGTATATCTATATCAACCAGCCCCTCGGCGTGGTGATAGCAATCAACGCGGCCGACAGAGCCTTCCGCGACGCGGGCGTGACGCTCTCCAACATTGCCATGTTCCGCGCCATAGCAGAGGCCGCCCAATGAAAGCTGACGCCCCGATCAATGTTCTTGGTGGTGCGCTCCTGCAGTGCTCCTCAGATCCGCTCACCGGCTATTTCCGCGATGGCGCCTGCAACACCTGCAAGGCCGACACAGGCTCCCATACGGTCTGCGCCGTCATGACAGACGAATTTCTCGCCTTCTCCAAATATGTTGGCAATGATCTCTCGACGCCGCGCCCCGAATTCGGCTTTGACGGCCTGAAATCGGGCGACAGCTGGTGCCTCTGCGCCGCCCGCTTCTTGCAAGCCCACGACGAAGGCTGCGCGCCCAAAGTCTCGCTCGCCGCGACCCACGCCCGCGCCCTCGACATCGTTCCGCTCAGGGTCTTGACGGAACACGCCTTGGACTGAAGGGTTTCGAATTTGCTTCGCAAATCCGACCCGTGAGGGGGCTTTGCCCCCTCACACTCCCCCAGGATATTTCTGGAAAGAGGAA
>JAHBAN010000078.1 GCA_018500075.1 Flavobacteriia bacterium
GGCAGACCCAACGCGCCGCACCATCCTCACCATGCTTTTAGAAGATGACATGGCCGTCACAGATGTGGCCGAACCCTTCACAATGAGTCTCGCCGCCGTGTCCAAACATCTGGCACTGCTCAGCCGTGCAGGGCTCATCTCTCAGGAAAAACGCGGGCGCGTGAAATGGTGCAAGCTCGAGCCTGATGCCCTAAAATCTGCCTCTATCTGGATGCAGGGCTTCGGACAGTTCGAGCCGGTGAACCTTGACGCATTCGAGCGCTTTCTGGAAAGCGAACTGCCCGACACCGCCTAATCCTGGCTCAGGCGCTCCTTCAGAAACTTTGTAATCGCCTGAACTTTCGCCGTGCGGTGCAGATCCATATGCGTAATCAGCCACAAGCTGGCCCCCCACTCAGGCAGGGGGCCAGCGATTTTCACAAGGTCGGGCGCAACATCCTCGGCCCCATCGCCCATAAATCCAAGCCCGATCCCCGCACGGACAGCCGCATTGGCAATCTGGGAATCCCCCGCATGAAAAACAATCTGGCTCGGCGCGGCATGGCTTGTCAGCCATTTATAATAAGGTGCCCCGGTGTTCGCATCGGCGCGGCCAACAAAGCGATGCCCCGTGAGGTCTTCGAGCGTTTCGGGCGCGCCATAGCTGTCGACATAGGTCCGTGACGCATAAAGGCTGACTTCGGTGCGACATAGCTGCTGAACCACATTGTCCGGCTCCTCCGGTTTGCGCGATGCCGCCCGAATGGCGATATGCGCCTCGCCATACTCGAGTTTGAAGACACGCTCTCCCGCCAGATAACGAAGGCTCAGCCCTGCGTGCATATCCTGAAACTCTTTGAGCAAGGGCACAATACGCGGGGCAATTTCCGTCAAGGACGTAATCACCAGCTCACCGCTCACAGCACTGCTTGTGCCATGGATGAGTGATTCGAGCTGTGCAAACTGCTCTGCCGTCGCCTGCCCCACACGCAGCAGCTCCCGGCCCGCCTCCGTCGGCGTATATCCGCGCGCGTGCCGTTGAAACAGCTTTGCCTTCAGACGGTCTTCAAGCGCATCAATATGTCGGATGACGGTTGCATGATGGATTCCCAACACATCCGCCGCGCGACTCACCGTGCCCTCCCGTGCCACATGATAGGCTGTTTTGATCTCGTCCCAGTTGTCCATCGCCGCCGCTCCCGTTTCCATAGCGGCCAGAGTAGCGGGCGAATCGCCTATTGCAATGGCTCGCTGTGAGCCGTCTTGATTTCACGCCTCGCCAGCCGCCAGAACACGCAAGCCGACACAAAAAACGCCCGCACAACAGCTAAGGTCGTGCGGGCGCTCTAAATCCGTTCAGTCAGAAGGACTTACGTGCCGTCAGCGGCGATGATTGCAAGCGTGGAAAGCCCGACAACAGCGAGTGCAGTGAGGGTTCCGCCACCGGCTCCGCCAAGACCCAAGCCAAACAGGCCGCCTTGCGACGATGTTGTGATCAGGGCATCTTCTGACGCTGTTGGGGTGGTTGCTGTATCCGCAGCGGCGAATGTTGGTGCTGCGATAAGGGCGATTGCGGCAAATTTTGCTACAGTTCTCATATTGGACCTCGTTAAAATAATGGTAATTACAGTTTTCAAAGTATCTTTGTCAGCCCCTCACATCAAGCGCTTTGTTCCGTCTTTTTAGGGGTTGGTTAAGATCTGGCAGAAATACCGCTCTTTTGCGCGCTCAAAATGCACAACTACGCTCCCCGCGCAGTGCAACTTGACCGCCCCACATCAAAAGGCTAAGGAGCATTCAATCATACGGAAGTCTTAATCTTCCGGTCTCGCTTGTCGAGATCGCCCCCCGTCAGCGAGTTTCGCCCACGGGGGCGAATTGTCATTGGGCGGCCCGCTTCCTATTTAGGGCTAAAACGCAACGGTGAAGGAGCCGACAAGATGTTTGAAAATCTGTCCGAACGCCTCTCGGGTGTCTTTGACCGCCTCACCAAGCAAGGCGCGCTCTCTGAAGACGATGTCAAAACAGCCCTGCGCGAAGTTCGCGTGGCCCTGCTTGAGGCCGACGTATCCCTCCCCGTGGCCCGCGAATTTGTCAAGAAAGTCGAGGATCAGGCCACAGGTCAGGCCGTCACCAAATCGGTCACACCGGGGCAGCAGGTCGTCAAGATCGTGCATGACGCTCTGGTTGAGACGCTCAAAGGCACAGAAGATCCGGGCCGCCTCAAAATCGACAATCCACCGGCGCCGATCCTTATGGTGGGTCTTCAGGGCGGCGGCAAAACCACCACCACAGGCAAGATTGCCAAGCGCCTCAAAGAGCGTGAAGGCAAGAAAGTCTTGCTGGCCTCGCTCGACATCTACCGCCCCGCCGCGATGGACCAGCTCGCCATCCTCGGCGCACAGATCGGCGTTGATACCCTGCCGATCGTCAAGGGCCAGACACCTGTCGACATTGCAAAGCGCGCCAAACAGCAAGCAGCCCTCGGCGGCTATGATGTCTATATGCTCGATACGGCTGGCCGCCTTCAAATCGACGAAGTGCTCATGAAAGAGGTGGCCGATGTGGCCGCCGTGGTCGACCCGCGCGAAACGCTTCTGGTGGTTGATGGCCTCACAGGTCAGGTCGCCGTGGAAGTGGCCGAAGAATTTGACGCCAAAATCGGGATCACCGGCGTCGTGCTCACCCGTATGGACGGCGACGGGCGCGGCGGCGCGGCCCTCTCTATGCGCGCCGTGACAGGCAAGCCGATCCGCTTTGTCGGCCTCGGCGAGAAGATGGATGCGCTGGAGACTTTCGAACCAGAGCGCATCGCAGGCCGCATCCTCGGCATGGGCGATATCGTCGCCCTCGTCGAAAAAGCGCAAGAAACCATCGAGGCCGAACAGGCCGAACGCATGATGAAGCGCTTCCAGAAAGGTCAGTTCAATATGAACGACCTCAAGATGCAGCTTGAGCAAATGCAGAAAATGGGCGGCATGGAAGGCATCATGGGGATGATGCCCGGCATGGGAAAAATGGCAAAGCAAGTGCAAGACGCAGGCTTTGACGACAAAATCATCACCCGCCAGATCGCCCTTGTCCAATCCATGACAAAACGCGAGCGCGCCAACCCGCAGATCCTTCAGGCCTCCCGCAAGAAGCGCATCGCCAAAGGCGCAGGTATGGAGGTTTCAGACCTCAACAAACTCCTCAAAATGCACCGCCAGATGTCGGACATGATGAAAAAGCTCGGCAAGGGCAAAGGTGGTATGCTCAAACAGGCCATGAAGGGTATGTTCGGCGGCAAAGGCGGTCTTCCCGCCGATCTTGGCCAAGGCATGGACCCCGCCGCCATGGAAGCCGCCGCCAAACAGCTCGGCGCATCTGGCAAGCTGCCCGGTGGCCTTGGCGGCCTCGGCGGCGGTATGGGCCTGCCGCCCGGCCTCTCCGGCTTCGGGAAGAAAAAGTAAATGGCCCTCGCCCTCCACATACCGCGGCTCGAAACCGAGCGGCTCATCCTGCGCGCACACCGCGAGGAGGACTTCCGTTTGGAGGCCGAATTCTACGCAACAGAGGCTTCGCGCTTTGTCGGAGGCCCTGTGCCCGAACACAAGACATGGCGGATGCTGGCGATGATGGTGGGCCACTGGGCCTTTCGCGGCTTCGGCTTCTGGGCGCTCGAAGAAAAAGAGACAGGCCGCTACATGGGCCGCGCGGGCCTGTGGTTTCCCCAAGGCTGGGCCGAGCGCGAGATCGGCTGGACCCTGATGAACCACGCCACAGGCAAAGGCTACGCCACCGAAGCGGCCCTCGCCGCGCGCGCCCACGCCTATGATGTGCTCGGCTGGGACACAGCCATCAGCCAGATTGCTCCGTCCAACACGGCCTCCAAAGCTGTTGCCCGCCGCCTTGGCGCAAGCTTTGAGCAAATGCACCAAGACCCGGAATATGGCGAGATCGAAATCTGGCGTCACCTCGCCCCTGCCGAAATCGTGAACGGCGGAATGGAGGCCTACGCCTGATGCACACAGCAAACATCCCCGTTCTGGAAACCAAGCGTCTCGTTCTGCGCGGCCCCGAAGCCGAGGACTACCCCGACTTCAAGGCCACCTTTTCAAGCTACCGCTCCCGCTTTATGGGCGGCCCGCTCAACGCCTATGAAGCCTGGATGCTTTATGCCGCCGAAATCGGCCATTGGAACATCCGCGGCTATGGTATGTGGATGATCCACGACAAGGAAACCGATGAAACCTACGGCATGGCAGGGGGCTGGAAGCCGGCCCGCTGGCCCGAAGCCGAGATTGCCTGGATCATCTGGCCCGACAAAGCCGGCAAAGGCTACGCCCTCGAGGCGACTCACGCCGCGCGCAGCTACTATTACAAACACCAGGGCTGGGAGACGGCGGTCAGCTATATTGACCCCAAAAATCTCGACAGCATCCGCCTTGCCGAGCGCCTCGGCGCAAAGCGCGACACCGAAGCCGTCACAATCGACGGCTCCGATGCCGTCTACCGTCACCCGTCCCCGGCAAAACTCGATGGCACACAGCTGGCCCATGGCATCGACATGGAAATCAGCCATTACTCTGATCCGTTGTTCAAACCGAAAGGATGGGCACTTGACTGATCCTGTCACCCGCGCCGCGACCCTGCTCAAAGGGCATCGCCAAAGCATAGACCGCCTTGACGCCATTCTCGTCTACACCCTCGGGGAGCGCTTCAAGCACACCCAGGCCGTGGGCAAGCTCAAGGCCGAACACGAGCTTCCCCCGTCCGATCCAGCCCGCGAAGCGGCCCAGATCGCGCGGCTTGAAGATTTGGCGGTTCAGGCCGATCTGGACCCTGAATTCGCCAAGAAGTTTCTTAACTTCATCATCGCTGAAGTCATTCAGCACCACCAAAAACACCAAGAATAACAGGCACCCGCCTGCTACGCCATTTAAGGAGAACACACCATGGCTATGAAAATTCGTCTCGCCCGCGGCGGCTCAAAAAAGCGCCCTTTCTACCGCGTTGTCGCAACTGACAGCC
>JAHBAN010000036.1 GCA_018500075.1 Flavobacteriia bacterium
GTTGGGCAGCCGGAGAGGGAACTGGCCTTGTGGTTCGGCCTGCTCTGTGAAGGCGGCAAGGCCGGCGTCATTGCCCGCCAGAACAAGCAGCCCGCCAAGGTCGATCGAGAGCGCAAGGCTGTGATCGGCCCGGCTTGCGATCCGGGTCACAAGCTGCATCACCTCTGCCCGCCGGCCTGTGTCTGGCTGCCATGTGTCATCGGTGATCGGGTAGACAATCTGCCCGCCGATGAGGCTCTCCTGCATCATCTGGCCCATGGTGTTGACGAGCTCAAAGCCCTGATCGGCGCTCAGCGCGCCGGCGCAGGCGAGCGTGGTATACCAGCCCATCGAGTTGCCTGTCACGGCGAGGACATCAATGTCTTTCAGCGAGAGAAAGTCGGCATAGCTTGCCGCATAGATCAGCGCCGCGGCAGTGTCGCCGCGGGTGTGGCGGGCGACAGAATAGGTGGCCGCGCCGTCAAGCTCTGTCACTGTGTCCTGTCCGCCTGCGCGGCGGATGGCGTCAAAGCGTTGAAAAAGCTCGGCTTTGTCGGGGTTGAGCCGCATCAGGCTGCCCAGGTCGGGCTTGTTATAGGTGCCGCGCCCCGGGCAGATGACCACCGCGCGCCTCATGCGAGAAGGGCCTCGGCGGCGGCGATGATCTGGGCTTCATCCGGCAGGGTCGCGCCGTAGGCGGGGCCTGTGGCGATAAAGCTGTCCTTTGCTGTGACGCGGGCGATGCGGCTGTGATTGGCCTCCGAGAAAAGCGCCATGAGCGCCTCGGCCTGTCCGCCGGTGCGGCGGCATTCATCAACGATCAGCACAGCCTTGCTGTCTTTGGTCGCGGCCAGCAGCGCCTCTTCGGGCAGCGGCGCAAGCCAGCGCAGGTCGATGATGCGAAGATCAATGCCCTTGGCGCGCAGCGCGGCTTCGGCCTTGCGCGACAGGTAATGGCCGTTGCCATAGGTCACAATGGCCAGATCGGTGCCTGTGCCGTGCTGGCCGATCTGGCCCAAGGCGATGCTTTGGTCCGGGGCAGGGTAGCTGCACATCCATGCGTTATCGCCGTCGGCCTCCATATCGCGCATCGGGTAGAGCGCAATCGGCTCCAGAAACACCACCACGCGCTGTTCTTGCTGCGCAAGGCGGACGCATTCGCGCAGCATCATCGCCGCATCTGCGCCCGTGGAGGGGCAGGCGATGATCACACCGGGGATATCGCGCAGAACGGCGATGGAGTTGTCGTTGTGAAAATGCCCGCCAAAGCCCTTTTGATAGCCCAGCCCGGCAATCCGCAGCACCATCGGGTTGGTGAACTGGCCGTTGGAAAAGAACGGCAGCGTGGCCGCTTCGCCGCGGATCTGGTCTTCGGCGTTGTGCAGATAGGCGAGAAACTGGATTTCGGGCACCGGAATAAAGCCGTTTTGGGCCAGTCCGATGGCGAGGCCGAGGATGGATTGCTCATCCAGCACTGTGTCGATCACGCGGTCTTCGCCAAAGCGCTGTTGCAACCGCTGGGTGACGCCGTAGACCCCGCCTTTGCGCCCGACATCTTCGCCGCAGAGCACGATCTCTTCGTGGCGCAGCATGAGGTCTGTCAGCGCCCAGTTGATCAGGCGCGACATCGGCTGGGGCTTGTCCATTGCGTTTATATCGCTGCCAAAGGCGGCTGCGCGGGCCTCGGCGCTCGGGCCATTGCGCGGGGTGACGGCGCGTTTGGGCGGGAGGATCGAGGCCATGACATCGCGCGCTGTGGCAAGGCGCGGGCGCTTGACGGCCTCGGCGGCGGTATGGGTGACGCGCTCAAGCGTTTGGGTATAGATCTCAAGCGCCTCTGACGGGCTGAGCGCGCCTGCCTCAGACAGAAGGCGCACCGAATGCAGCAGCGGATCATTGGCCTCTTCGGCCTCCACGGCGGCTTTGGACATATAGCTCGTGGGCATATCGGCCCCGGCGTGACCATAGAGGCGCACGGTGCGCAAATGCAGGAAAGCGGGCTTGCGGCGGCGGCGCACATAGTCGGCGGCGCGGCGGGCTGCGGCATATGTGTCGTAGATATCAAGCGCGTCGCCATGGAAATACCGCAGGCCCGGACGGTTTTGAAAGCTGGCGGCGATCCAGCCTTCGGGTGTCGGTGTCGAGATGCCGATGCCATTGTCTTCGCAGATAAAGAGCAGGGGCAGCGGGCTTGACTGATAGGCCGCCCAACCTGCCGTATTGAATGCGCCTTGGGCGGTCGAATGATTGGCCGAGGCGTCGCCAAAGGAGCAGGCGATGATGCCGTCTTCTGGCAAGAGCCGGTGCTCGGGCGGATGGCGGCGCGCCAGACCCAGACTATAGGCCGCGCCCACCGCTTTGGGCAGGTGGCTGGCGATGGTCGAGGTTTGGGGCGGGATCATCAGCGCGCGCGAGCCAAGCACCTTGTGGCGCCCCCCCGAGATCGGATCTTCCGAGGAGCAGGCAAACGACAGGAGCATATCCCAGAGCGCGGATTGGCCGGGGACCTGCTCGGCGCGGGCCAGCTGGAAGGCGGCGTCGCGATAGTGGAGAAAGGCCATGTCTTTCGGGCGGAGAGCGGCGGCCACGGCCGCCATGCCCTCATGGCCCGAGGAGCCGATGGTGTAAAAGCCCTGACCGGCTTTTTGCATGGCGCGGCTGGTGCGGTCGAGCGCGCGGCTGAGGCATTGGGTGCGAAACAGGCTGACAGCCTCGGTTTTTGACAGAGCCTCGGTTGCGGGCTTGCCGCTCGGAAAGTCTTGGGCGGCCACCCGTGTCAGAAAGTTTTGGTGAACGATTTCGGCGCGATCCATGGTCTGTCTTTCAGGGCTGGTTGGGGCTTGTTGAGGCTGTTGCCGGGTGTTTCTGTCTCTTATACACATCT
>JAHBAN010000017.1 GCA_018500075.1 Flavobacteriia bacterium
ATCGTGCGCGGGCAAGACGAAGGGACGGAAGATGGGTAACTATATCAAACTGGTTGTGCTTGCACTTATTGCGCTTTTTGCGCTGATTGCGACCAACTACGCGCGCGACCTAGCGTATCTGGTCAATGCGCTGACAGTTGCGCTTGTGGCAGGTGGGCTTTTCATCTGGACGCTGCGCAGAACAGGAGAGCCGGCCAGCACGGTCGATCTTTCCGGCGAATATATGGACGGCGTGGTGCGCGCGGGCGTGGTTGCGACAGCACTTTGGGGTGTTGTGGGCTTCCTTGTCGGGGTCACGATTGCGTTTCAACTGGCGTTTCCCGCGCTCAATCTTGAGTGGGCGCAGGGCTTTACCAATTTCGGGCGCCTGCGGCCCTTGCACACCAGTGCGGTTATTTTTGCCTTCGGGGGCAATGCGCTGATTGCGACCTCTTTTTATGTGGTGCAGCGCACCAGTGCGGCGCGCCTTTGGGGCGGCAATCTGGCCTGGTTTGTCTTCTGGGGGTTCCAGCTGGTGATTGTTCTGGCCGCAACGGGCTATGTGCTCGGTGCGACGCAATCCAAGGAATATGCGGAGCCTGAGTGGTATGTCGATTGGTGGCTGACAATTGTCTGGGTCGCTTATCTTGCGGTTTTTGTGGGCACGCTTGTGAAGCGCAAGGAGCCACATATTTATGTGGCCAACTGGTTCTACCTCAGCTTCATCATCACGGTTGCGATGCTTCATGTTGTGAACAACCTGAGTATCCCTGTCAGCATTTTCGGCTCGAAGTCGGTTCAGGTGTTCTCGGGTGTGCAGGATGCGATGACGCAGTGGTGGTATGGGCATAACGCCGTGGGCTTCTTTCTCACAGCGGGCTTTCTGGGGATGATGTATTACTTCATTCCAAAGCAGGCCGAGCGCCCTGTGTTCAGCTACAAGCTGTCGATCATCCACTTCTGGGCCTTGATCTTCATTTATATCTGGGCCGGTCCACACCACTTGCACTACACAGCGCTGCCGGATTGGGCGTCGACGCTGGGCATGGTGTTTTCTATTGTGCTCTGGATGCCGTCTTGGGGCGGTATGATCAACGGTCTGATGACGCTTTCGGGCGCTTGGGACAAGCTGCGCACCGATCCGATCATCCGTATGATGGTGATTTCGGTCGGCTTTTACGGTATGTCCACATTCGAAGGGCCGATGATGTCGATCCGGGCGGTGAACTCGCTGTCGCACTATACTGACTGGACCATTGGCCACGTGCACTCCGGTGCGCTCGGCTGGAACGGCATGATCACCTTTGGCGCGCTTTACTTCCTTGTGCCTAAGCTCTGGAACCGCGAGCGGCTTTACTCCTTGCGGCTTGTGAGCTGGCACTTCTGGCTCGCCACCATCGGGATCATTCTCTATGCGGCCTCGATGTGGGTGACCGGCATTATGGAAGGTCTGATGTGGCGTGAAGTGGATGCCAACGGTTTCCTTGTGAACTCGTTTGCCGACACTGTGAGCGCGAAGTTCCCGATGTATGTTGTGCGTGGCTTGGGCGGGACCCTGTTCCTCACCGGCGCAATCATCATGTGTTACAACCTCTGGATGACGGTCAAACGTTCGCCGGCAGTCGATGCCACGAACCAGCTCGTCCCAGCAGAATAAGGAGGGATAGAGAATGGCTATTCTTGACAAACACGCGATCCTTGAGCGCAACGTGACGCTTCTTGCGATCTTTGCCTTCCTTGTTGTGACAGTTGGCGGGATTGTGCAGATTGCACCGCTTTTCTGGCTCGAAAACACCATTGAGGATGTAGAGGGTATGCGCCCCTACACCCCTCTGGAGCTGGCCGGGCGCGACATCTATGTCCGTGAGGGTTGCTATGTCTGCCACAGCCAGATGATCCGCCCGATGCGCGACGAAGTGGAGCGCTACGGCCATTACTCACTGGCGGCGGAGTCACAATATGACCACCCGTTCCAGTGGGGCTCAAAGCGCACCGGGCCAGACCTTGCGCGCGTTGGCAACCGCTACTCCGACGACTGGCACGTCGACCATTTGCGCGACCCGCAGTCTGTTGTGCCTGAATCTGTCATGCCCAAATACGGCTTCCTTGAAAACAAGATGATCGAGGGCGAATATATGGGCGATCTCTTGAAGACACACGCTTTTGTGGGTGTGCCTTACAGCGAGGAGATGGTGGCGAGTGCGCAGGCCGACTTCCTCGCACAAGCGGACCCTGACAGCGACTATGACGGCTTGCTTGAGCGCTATGGTGACAACGTCAATGTGCGTAACTTTGACGGCCAGCCCGGTATCTCGGAAGCGGATGCGCTGATTGCCTATCTTCAAATGCTTGGCACGCTGGTCGACTTTTCGACCTTCACTGCCGATGCAAGCCGCTAGGGAGGGAGAGAGATGGAAACCTATTCACTCCTGCGGCAATTTGCAGACAGCTGGATGCTTCTGGCCTTGTTCACCTTCTTTGTGTGCATGATCCTCTGGGTGATGTTTCGTCCGGGGGCCAGCAAGACCTATAGCGATGTAGCGAATATCCCGTTCCGGCATGAAGACAAGCCTGCGCCAGCCAAGATTTCTGGCGGCGAAAAGGAGGCCTAAGACATGGCAAAACAACCTGTAAAAAAAGAAGATCCTTCAACCACCGGCCACAGCTGGGACGGTATTGAAGAGTTCAACAACCCCTTGCCGCGCTGGTGGCTGTGGATTTTCTATGCCTGTATCGTCTGGGGGATCTGGTATTCTGTTGCCTATCCTGCCTGGCCCGGGATCAAGAGCGCCACGGCTGGTTATCTTGGCTTTTCCACCCGCGCCGAAGTGGCGGCTGATATTGCCTCGGTTGAGGCGCAGAATGCCGCGATCAACGAAAAGCTCGCCTCTGTCGAGCTGGCCTCGATTGCCACAGACCCCGAGCTTGAGGGCTATGCCAAATCCGCCGGATCTGCTGTCTTCAAGACATGGTGCGCGCAGTGTCACCAGACCAACGGTGCGGGCGCCAAAGGCTACCCGAACCTGCAGGATGATGACTGGCTCTGGGGCGGCACGATGGAAGACATCCATCTGACGCTTCTGCACGGCATTCGCAGCGAGACAGACGATGACTCGCGCTACTCCGAGATGCCGGCTTTTGGCCGTGACGAGCTTCTGGAAGATGAAGAAATCAGCCAGGTGGTCAATTATGTGATGTCTTTGACCCCCAATGTGAACCCGCCTCAAGACCCCTCCCTTGTCGCTGCCGGCGCTGTTGTCTTTGAAGACAATTGTGCGGCCTGCCACATGGAAGACGGCACGGGCGACCGCGCACAAGGCGCGCCAAACCTCGCCGATGCGATCTGGCTCTATGGTGGGGATTATGCCTCCATCAGCGAGACGGTTCACAACTCGCGTTTTGGCGTGATGCCTGACTGGAACGAACGCCTCAGCGAAGCGCAGATCCGCGCTGTGGCAACCTATGTTCACCAGCTTGGAGGTGGTGAATAAGCAGTTCCGAGGGCGTTCGCGCCCTTGGAAGAGACACCGGCGCTTCCGTCCTGTTCGCGCGTTTCCTGGAAGGTCCGGTGTCTCTATTTCTTGCAAAGCCGAAGGGGTCGCCCTTCGGCTTTTTGCTTTTTGCGGCGGGTGTTTGGGCGTTTTTGGGCGTGGCGTGGAGAAATCTGAAGAAAAGATACGTCAAAAATATAAATTTGATGCAGGTCAAAGAGGAACGCGGCCCGGACTGCGAACATTGCAGGGAAGAAACCCATCTAACGGAGTGAGTCCGTGTCTGATTCTGACATCAACACCCCCCCCAGCCTCTATGCTGCCCGCGAACCTGTTTTCCCCAAAAAGGTTTATGGCAAGTTTCGCAACCTCAAGTGGCTGATCATGATTGTTGCCTTGGGCATCTATTATATCACCCCGTGGATCCGCTGGGACCGTGGGCCAAGCCTGCCTGATCAGGCCGTGTTGGTGGATCTGGCGAGTCGTCGTTTTTACTTCCTCTGGATCGAGATTTGGCCGCATGAGTTCTACTTTGTGGCGGGTCTTCTTGTGATGGCGGGTTTGGGGCTGTTTCTGTTTACCTCGGCGCTGGGGCGCGTTTGGTGTGGCTATGCCTGCCCCCAGACGGTCTGGACCGATCTCTTTATCCTTGTGGAGCGCTGGATCGAGGGCGACCGCAACGCGCGGCTGCGCTTGCACCGCCAGAAGACATGGGACTTTGCCAAGCTGCGCAAGCGGCTGACCAAATGGTTGAGCTGGCTTCTGATTGCGCTGGCGACGGGTGGGGCCTGGGTGTTTTATTTCACTGATGCGCCGACGTTGCTTGGCAATCTGGTGCAAGGCACAGCGCATCCTGTTGCTTATACGACCATCCTTGTTTTGACCGGCACAACGTTTTTCTTTGGCGGGTTTGCGCGTGAACAGATTTGTATCTACGCCTGCCCCTGGCCGCGGATTCAAGCGGCTATGATTGATGAGGACACGCTCACTGTGGCCTATCGCGACTGGCGGGGCGAGCCGCGCGGCAAGCTGCACAAAGGCGCTGTTTCGCCGGAGAATGGCGATTGTATTGATTGTATGGCCTGTGTGAACGTCTGCCCCATGGGCATTGACATCCGCCATGGCCAGCAGATGGAATGTATCACCTGTGCGCTTTGTATTGATGCCTGTGACGAGGTGATGGACAAGATCGGCAAGCCGCGTGGCTTGATCGATTATATTGCGCTCACCGATGAAACCAACGAGCGCGCGGGGATGAAGCCCAAGCCGATCTGGAAGCACGTTTTGCGACCACGCACCATTCTTTATAC
>JAHBAN010000173.1 GCA_018500075.1 Flavobacteriia bacterium
AAGGTGCCGGGACCCCCGAGCCCTACACCTACGCTTTCTCGGGCGGCTTCGGATGTGAAGAAGAGCCACTTGCCCGCCGGTCTGGAGGCGGTGAGTGGCGGGGCGACCCGGTCGGCCTCTGTGCGCGCGGGTCTCGCGGCCCTTGAGGGCCGTGGCTTCAGCCATGTTCTGATCCATGACGCCGCCCGCGCCTGTGTCTCTGCGGCGGTTGTGTCCGGCGTGATCGAGGCGCTCAAGAGCGCCGAGGCGGCGGCGCCCGCGCTGCCGGTGACAGATGCGCTCTGGCAAGGCGATGCAGAGGCCGGGCGCGTCACAGGCGCGGCCTCCCGCGACGGTTTGTTTCGCGCCCAGACGCCACAGGGCTTTGCCCTGCCCGCCATTCTCGCCGCGCATCGCGCCCATCAGGGCGCAGCCGAAGATGATGTGCAAATTGCCCGCATGGCCGGGCTTGATGTCGCGATCACCCTGGGCGATGAAGACAATCTAAAGCTCACCCACGCGCAGGATTTTGCCCGCGCCGAGCGCATCTTGAGAGGCACTATGGACATACGGCTTGGCAACGGATTTGACGTTCACGCCTTCACTGAAGGCGATCATGTGGTGCTCTGCGGCGTCACGATTCCGCATAGCATGGCCCTACTCGGCCATTCCGACGCAGATGTCGGAATGCACGCCATCACCGATGCGCTCTATGGCGCATTGGCCGAAGGCGACATAGGCCGCCACTTCCCGCCAAGCGATCCCCAATGGAAGGGCGCAGCAAGCCATATCTTTCTGGCACACGCCTGTGATCTGGCCCGCTCCAAAGGCTATGAGATCGGCAATATCGACTGCACGCTGATCTGCGAACAGCCCAAAATCGGCCCCCATGCCAGCGCCATGCAGGCCGAGCTGGCCCGCATCATGGGGCTTGGGCCATCGCGCATCTCCGTCAAGGCGACAACCTCGGAGCGCCTCGGCTTTACCGGCCGCGAAGAAGGCATCGCCGCCCTTGCAACCGCAACATTGGTGAAACCATGAAATCTCTCGCAACCCTCGCAGGCACCTTCTTTTATGTTGGCTATCTGCGCCCCTTTCCGGGGACATGGGGCTCGGCCGCCGCCCTGCCCGCCGCCTATGCGCTCACTCTCTTGGGCGGCCCCTGGCTTGTGGCCTTCGGCGCGCTCGCAGCCTTTCTCATAGGCTGGTGGGCCACGGCGGTGATGATCGAGGGGCAAGACAATCACGACCCCTCCGAAGTCGTGATCGATGAGGTCGCGGGCCAATGGATTGCGCTGTTGCCGGTGCTGATCGGCGCATCGCACGCAGGCCTTGACGCCCTCGCGCTCTGGCCGGGTTGGCTGGTGGCCTTTGTCGGCTTTCGGGTCTTTGATATCCTCAAGCCGGGGCTGGTCGGCTGGGCCGATCGCCGCGGCGATGCACTGGGCGTCATGCTCGATGATATCATCGCAGGTGTCGCCGCAGCGCTCGCAGTCGGGCTTGCGGCCTTTATCTGGCACGGGCTCTTGATGTGAGCGCCGCGGCCCTGCTTGACTCCGCCCGCGCCGCCGGGCTGACCCTTGCCACAGCCGAGAGCTGCACCGGCGGTCTGGTCGCCGCCGCCCTGACAGAAATCGCCGGCAGCTCCGATGTCTTTGAGCGCGGCTTTGTCACCTATTCCAACGCCGCCAAATGCGAGATGCTCGGGGTCAACGCGCAAACGCTCGCGCACCACGGCGCTGTTTCGGAGGCGGTCGCGCGCGAAATGGCCGAGGGCGCGCCCGCCCATTCTGCCGCCGCCCTCGCTGTTTCGGTCACGGGGATCGCCGGTCCGGGCGGCTCCGAGCACAAGCCCGAAGGCCGCGTCTGCTTTGGCCTCGCCGCACAGGGCAAGCCCACCCGCACAGAAACCCGCGAGTTCGGCGCGCTGGGCCGCGCCGAGGTGCGCAAGGCGGCCACGGCCCATGCGCTGGCCTTGCTCATGGCCGCCACATCCACATAATGCCCAGCTTTCGGGCATCGACCCCAAAAACCGCCTAAATTTCAGGCATTCCGCAAAACGCCTGCGATTTAAGCGCACGCGCCCCTTCTTTCAGCACTCCGCCTGCGCTTTGAGCACTTCAAACAGAGAAGGAATGCTCAAAATGAACGGAGCCGACACCGCTTGGATCATCGTCGCAACTGCGCTGGTCCTTTTCATGTCCCTGCCGGGCCTTGCGCTCTTTTATGGCGGCCTTGTGCGCGCCCGCAATGTGCTCAGCGTCTTTATGCAAGTCTATGCCATCGCCTGCCTGATGAGCGTGCTCTGGCTTGCTGTGGGCTACTCGATCGCCTTTGGCGGCGCTGGCGCTTACTGGGGCGGGCTGGGCAAGGCCTTTCTCTGGGGTGTAGAGGCTGACAGCCTCACGGGCAGCCTGCCCGAAATCCTCTTTTTTGCCTTCCAGATGACCTTCGCAATCATCACCCCGGCGCTGATTGTGGGCGCGTATGTGGAGCGGATCGGCTTTGGCTTTGTGCTGCTGTTCTCGGGCCTCTGGATGCTTTTGTGCTATGCGCCGGTCGTGTCCTGGATCTGGGGTGGCGGGTTTCTCTCGGATGGCGGCCTGTTTGGCGAAACCGGCGTGCGCGACTTTGCAGGCGGTATTGTCGTGCATGAAACAGCGGGCCTTGCGGCCCTCGTGATTGCCGTTGCCCTCGGCCCACGCCGCAACCAGACCACCCCGCCGCACAACCCCGGTTATGTCTTTATCGGCGCGGCTATGCTCTGGGTGGGGTGGTTCGGCTTTAACGGCGGGTCCCAGCTCGCCGCCGATGGCGGCGCGGCCATGGCCCTGACCGTCACCCATATCTCCGCTGCCACAGCCTCGCTCAGCTGGGCGCTCTGGGAGCGCATCAAATATGGCAAATCCTCGCTTGTCGGCCTTGTCACAGGCACAATCGCCGGGCTGGCCAGCATCACCCCTGCCTCGGGCTATGTCGGCCCTGTTGAGGCGCTGCTGATCGGCGCGGTGGCCGGTGTGCTTTGTCAGGAGGCCGTGACCCTCATTCGCCACACCCTCAAGATTGATGACACGCTCGATGTCTTCGCCGTCCACGGCGTCGGCGGGATCTTTGGCACGATCATGATCGCCGCCTTTGGCGAAGGCTCTTGGGCCGCACAGCTCGGCAGCCTTGCCATTGTCGGTGTCTTTACGCTGGTGGTGTCCTATGCGCTGCTCAAGCTCTGCGCGCTGATCACGCCGCTGCGGGTCGATCACGAAACCGAAGTCAACGGGCTTGATCTCGCCGTTCACGGCGAGCGCGCCTACGACCACAGCTCCTAAGCCGTGGAGGCGCGGGCGCCCTTCGGGGCGCTCGCGCCTCTCCCTTTAGGCGCCGATCACAGCCAGAAGAGCCGCCCTGTCGGCGCCCTTCACCACATCCCAATATCGCGCCGCCTCGCCCTTGGGCAAAACGCCCTCGCCCTTGGTGAGTAGCTTTGCAAGCCGCGCCTCAAAGCCCATCGGCGCGCGCAAATCATGCGCCACCACGATCTCTTGGCCGCCAGCGTCAAGCGTGACAGAGCAGGCCTCCTCAGCCACCGCCTCATCCGCAATCACATCGACCCGCGCCATCAGATCGCGCGTCGCCTGCGTCATCGGAAACAGCCCCTGCAAGCCCGCCTCATCCACAGACGCGCCGCCGCTGAGCACGAGCAGCGTCGCCAGAGCGCGATAGGAGAATTTCGCTTCAAGCGCATCGCGCACCATAAGCTTGTTGCAAACGCTCATCCAGCGCGGATGGGTGCGCACCGTGATCCGCTCAGGCTCGGGCGCAGGCACCCGCTGCAAAGCCGCGCGCAGCGCCTCGATCATAGCGTGCGTGCCATGACAGCAGGGGTAAAACTTATGCGTGACCGCCTCAAAAAGCCATGTCTCGCCCATCCCCTCCCAGGCCGCGTTGTCCTTGATGCCGTGATGGGTCTTGGCAAAGGCTTCAAACACAGCCTCAGAGCCAGACAGCCCCGCTTCAGCCATCAAGACAGCTTCGACACCGTTGGCCGCCGCCATACCCGCATTCACAGGCTTCATCGCGGTGCCAAACTGCGCTTTCAGCCCGGCCGCAAAGCCGCAAGCATTGCTCAAGGCGGCGCGCGCGTCGCTGTGCCCGGCCGCCACACCCGCCGCCACAGCCGCGCCGATGGCCCCCGCTGTCGCGGTCTGGTGATAGCCGATCTGATAATGATCCCGCCCGAGCCAGACCCCAAAGCGCGTCGCGGCCTCAGCGCCCATCAATGCCGCCCGCAGGATTGTCTCAAAGGAGGCACCGCGCGCCTCGCCCATCGCCACAGCCGCCGGAATCACAACCGTGCTCACATGGCCGATATGGGCAAAATGCGTATCGTCATAATCCAGCGCATGGCTGACAGTGCCATTGGCCAGCGCCGCCATCCGCGCAGAAGCGCCGCCGCCAAAGAAGAGCGAAGCCTCCCCCTCACCGCCCGCATAGGCCAAGGCGGCTTCGGCCACGGCGTCTCCCCTCGCGGCGCGCCCCACGATCAGCCAATCCAGCAGACACAGACGCATCACATTAAGGGCCGAGCGAGGCAACTCCGCCTCCCGCTGCGTCTCATAGAACGCCGCCAGTTTCTCATGTGCCGTCATCCGTAAAGCGCCTCTGCGCGGGCCTCAAAGGCTTTCACAATCCGCTGCATCGCCTCATAAAAGAACAGCCCGCCGGCTTTCTGCAACAAGAAGTTGCGGAACTCAAAGTCCACATCAAAGCGCACTTCACACCCGCTCTCATTGGGCACAAACTGCCAGTTCGAGCGCATATATTTGAACGGCCCGTCCAGATATTCGGTTTCAATTCGCCCCGCCTCTTCAAACAGCCGCACACGGCTGCCAAAGCGCTCGCGAAACACCTGAAAGCCGATCACAAGATCCGCCAGCATTTCTTCGCCGCCTTCAATCGGCGTCAGAGAGCGCACCCGCGCCGCAGAACACCATGGCAAAAACTCGGGATAGCGCGCCACATCGCCCACAAGCTGGAACATCTGGGCCGGGCTATAGGGCAAAACCCGCGTCTCTTCGTGCTGGGGCATGGGGCCTCTTAAGTTTCGCGTTTACAGTGGCCCCCCATTTCGTATGGTAGCGCGCAGAATTCAAGGGGGAAGCATGCCTGAGCGTCCATATGTCATCGACGAGCTTATCTCGGCCAAAGCCATCGCGGCACGGATCGAAGAGCTGAGCCGCGCGATCAAAAAAGAGTTTAAAGACACCGACAAGCTCGTCGTCGTGGGCCTTTTGCGTGGATCGTTTGTCTTTATCGCCGATCTGGTGCGCGAGCTTGATCTTGCCGTGGAGGTCGATTTTCTCGAAGCCAGCTCTTATGGCGACAGTATGGAAAGCTCGCGCGAGGTGCGCATCCTCAAAGACATCCGCGGCCAGATCGAAGGCCGCGATGTGCTTGTGGTCGAAGATATCGTCGACACGGGCTTCACTCTGGAGCACGTGTTGCACCTTCTGGAAAGCCGCAAGCCGCGCAAACTGCGCACCATCGCCCTGCTCGACAAGCCGACCCGCCGCGAAACAGCCGTGAAGGCCGACTGGATCGGCTTTGAAATCCCCGATGAATTTGTCGTCGGCTACGGCATCGACTTTGCCCAACGCAATCGCAACCTGCCCTTTATCGGCTGTGTGCGCTTTCTGGCCGAGGGCGAAGCCTAGGCTTTACTTGCGCCGGCGACGCTCTATCCTGATCTCTGTTGATGGAAGGAGTGTCATGCGCCGCCTCTTGATCCCTGTGCTCGCACTCGGGCTGGTCTCTGGCTTTGCCCTCTGGCAGATGAGCCGGCCCAAACAGCTCCCCGAGACGGCCCTCGCCGGTTTTGTCGCAGATGCGGCCCTTGGCGAAGCCGTGTTTCACGCCGCAGGCTGCGCCTCTTGCCACGCCGCCCCCGAGGCCACAGGCGCGGACAAACGCCTGCTGTCTGGCGGGATGCGCTTTGCCTCACCCTTCGGCACATTTATCGCGCCCAATATCTCCCCCGATCCGCGTCACGGAATTGGCGGCTGGAGCAAAACCGATCTGGCAAACGCCATGCTCTTTGGCACATCGCCCGACGGCCAACATTACTATCCGGCCTTTCCCTACGGCTCCTATGGCCGCATGACCCACAGACGCGAGGGCCTGCAAGACATCGCCCATCTGCACGCCTCCCTGCAAACGCTGCCCGCCTCATCGGCCCCAAGCCAGCCCCATGAGGTCGGCTTTCCCTTCAATATCCGCCGTGGCCTTGGCCTCTGGAAGCGGGTGTTTCTACAGGATGACTGGGTCGCGTCCGTGCCGCTTGACAGCGCGCCACTCCAGCGTGGTCGCTACCTTGTCGAGGCGCTCGGCCATTGCGGCGAATGCCACACCCCGCGCAACCTGCTGGGTGCGCCCCAGACTGACCAGTGGCTCACAGGGGCCGCCAACCCGTCGGGCACAGGCCGCATCCCCGCGATCCATGCGCTGGACTGGAGCGAAGCAGACATCGTCTATTACCTTGAAACAGGCTTCACCCCCGATTTTGACAGCGCCGGCGGCCACATGGCGGCCGTGGTTGAAAACACGGCCAAACTCCCCCCATCAGACCGCGCCGCAATCGCCGCCTATCTCGTGGCTCTGCCTTAATTGGAGCGGAGAAATATCACAGGCTCGCGTGACATCCTCGCCTCACACAGTTAAATTTTATAAGTTTTTATTATATAAAGCTTGAGCGCCAACCGCTCAGACCCTAACAGATGTGTGAAATAACACTTATTTTTGCTCAGCAAAGCAGACAGGGTTTAGCATGAAAATTATACATTTTGTTACAGGTTTAGCCCTGATATCGGCGACAACTGCCAAGGCTGAAACCCGCTTCCAAAATGGCGTCACACTTGACGGATATATTGAGCTTGGGCAGGTGCACACACTGAACAGCAACAATGGAGACCACAACCAAAGCCTGTTGCGCGCGGATATTGATCTGTCGTATCGGCCCACCCCAACCGGATATGGCATAACACTTGGCATAGACGGCTACGGCGGCTCTATTGAACAGGAGGTCGCAGTTCACCCCGCCCTTGAGTATAGCACATCCCTTGGAACCGTCTCTCTTGGCGCGCCCCGCTCTGTGGTTGATCGTGGCTATCTGCCCAGCTTCACACTCGGCAACAGCTCCTATGCCTCTTTGGAGTATTATTCCCTCTATCGGTCAGCGGTCTCAATTTTCAATCTGGAACACTCAAATATCCCCTATGGCCTTCGCTATGATGGCGCACTGGGTCAGACCAAAATCGGATTTTCAGCCCATAAATTAAACAACCGCCGCAGAGGCAGCATCCGCGGGGATAGCTATAGCCTCGCCCTCTCGCGTCATATTGACACAAAAACGCTCTTGGGCCGCCTTCACCTTTCAGCCGCCCGCGAACGTGTCAACTATGACAATGGGGACTACCACACAGGTCATCACCTCGGCGTAGAGACTGTGAATGGCCCCACAACTCTTGGTGTGCTCTATAAAGAAGAGGGTGTTGCGTTCCAATACCAAACCCTCGTGGCATACGTCAATTATACATTCAAAGACAATCTCAAGCTGACGGCCTCTTTCGGCAGATTGGATAGCCCCTTTTCAAGTTTGCATTCGTTCTTGGCTGCCTTCAATTATTACGGCCTCGGTCTGGAATATACCCTGAAGTCCAACGCCTATCTCAAAGCAAGCTTTACAGACGCGTCAAACAATCTCAACGGCCCATCTGGTGAAATCATGATGGGTTGGAAGTTCTAACCTCTTCTAAATAAAAAAAACGCCCCGCGAATTTCGGGGCGTTTTCTATCATTGGGATAAAGTCTTAGGTGCCCTCAGCCCTGCGCGAGCTTCTTTTCGCGCGCCGCGCGCAGCCGTGCGAAATCATCGCCCGCATGATAGCTTGAGCGCGTCAGCGGAGTCGCCGACACCATCAAAAACCCTTTGCCATAGGCCGCCGTCTCATAGGATTTGAACTCGTCAGGATGCACAAAGCGGTCGAGCACATGGTGCTTGGGCGTGGGCTGCAAATACTGCCCGATGGTGAGAAAATCGATGTCCGCCGCGCGCATATCGTCCATCACCTGCATCACAGCCTGCTTGTCCTCGCCAAGGCCCACCATAATACCCGATTTGGTGAAAATGGACGGGTCCAGCTCTTTCACCCGCTGCAAAAGCCGCAGGCTGTGGAAATACCGCGCACCGGCACGCACCTCGGGGTAAAGCCCCGGAACGGTCTCCAGATTGTGGTTGAACACATCAGGCTTGGCCTCAACAACAATCTCAAGCACCGCCGGATCACATTTCAAGAAATCGGGCGTCAGGATTTCGATTGTGGTGGCGGGCGCGCGGTGGCGAATGGCGCGAATGGTCTGGGCAAAATGTTCCGCCCCGCCGTCTTCCACATCATCGCGGTCCACCGATGTGATCACCACATGGTTCAGCCCGAGCTTTTCAACAGCATGGGCCACCCGCCCCGGCTCGAACGGATCAAGCTCCTCAGGCGGCTTTCCCGTGGCAATATTGCAAAACGAGCAGGCCCGCGTGCAAACCTCGCCCATGATCATCATGGTGGCGTGGCCCTGGCTCCAGCATTCGCCCGCATTCGGGCAAGCGGCTTCCTCGCAGACCGTGGTCAGCTTGTGCTCGCGCATGATCTCATGGGTCTTTTTATAGCCGTCGCCCTGAGGCGCCTTCACCCTGATCCAGCTCGGCTTGCGCGGCTGGGCGTTGTCGGGCTTGCGGGCCTTCTCCGGGTGGCGGTGTTCGGGTATCTTCAGATCACGCATGAGAGAGTTTCCTTCACAGTTCGCCCACCCATAGCCAAAACGCCGCGCCCTGTCACGCAGGAAGCGCGGCAAGCCGCTCTGCATCCGGCGCAGAGCGCGCGCGCCTCACCCGATCATTTTGGTGCCCTCTCCCAGCCCCTCATAATAGCGCGCCAGACGCTCCAGAGCGATGCGCAAGACAATCTTGCCCGAGCGTGCCGACCAGCCAAGCGCCTGCTCGGCGCTTTCCACGCCCTCAAGCTGGCAACAACAGCGCAGCGCCACATCGCCCAGCCCCGGCCCCAGCAAAAGCAGCGCCGCCGCAACCCGGTCCGCCGCCGCCTCCGCACTCAAAGGCTGGGTCTTGCGCCGCGCCGGCTGGGTCTCATGGGCCAAAACTGCGGCCCAATCATAACTTGCGCCCGAGGCCATCTGCGCCAGTTCATAATCCTCGCGCAGCCGCTCCCCCGCGCTGACCTGCGCCGCCTTCAGAAACAGACGGCCATCCTTCTCGCGCCGCCGAGACAGGATCATCAAAGGCGTTTCGCCCAAGGTGCTGCGCCGGCGCAGCGATTTTGCGCCGCTTGCATCAACGTGTATCTGCCCCTCGGCCATGCCGCGGGCGCGGTTCTCGCTCTGCGCCAGAAGCCCGCCCAAAGCCGCGCGCCCCGCAGATGTGATCCGATACCGCGAGATCCGCCCCTCCGTGGCACAGGCGATCCAGTCCTTGACCGCCAGCGCCTGCGCCACGGCGCGCTCCACAACAGCGGTGCGGGTGGTCGTGCCCGCCTCCGTCTCGCGGACCACAACGCCCTTTTCCATATCATTCGCCAGCGCCAGAACAGCGCCCGGCTCGCTCAACCGGCGCAAAATGCGCCGCGCCTCGGCGGCAAAAGTCTCGTCATCAGGCAAACAGGGGCTTTCGGGGGGCATTACATGGATCAAAGCAGGCTCCTTTTTGGTCGTGCCGGGGGCGTTCGGGCAGGGCTTCACAGTCAAACGGCTGAACGCCTCGTCAATCAGGCTTTCGTCGCGCAAGCGCTCCCAACGGCTGATTTGCCGCGAAATGGTCGAAGGATGACACTGGCTCAGCCGGCTCAAGGCCCGGATCGACACCCCGAGTTCGGTATGGGCCAGATAGGCCAGCGCCGAGCTGGGAAACCACTGTGGCCAACGGCCTTGCCCAGCCCCGAAGCGCTCCGTATCGGCCAGTTCAAAGCGAATGACAGTCATCCAGTATCCTCACGTTATCCACAGATTTCTCCACAGGTTTGTCCACAACCTAAACTTGTGTGGTTACGCATTCGTTAATTTTTACGTCTTGGAAACTATTGTTGATAAATTCTAAACAGACCTAAACCCTGCGCGCGCAGGGTCACGGCTCTGCGCAACACCCGCTCAGGTTGTTTAACCTGCCTCACAGCTCTGTTTTTTTAGTGTGAGGTTGCCATGCAAGATCCCCTGTCCCGTTTTGAAGCCCTGCGTCGTCCGGGCCTTTTGCTCAAAGCCGCCGAAGCCGGGCTGCGCCAATATATGCGCGCCGCCCACCTCACCCGCGCCTTGGGGCGCTATGAGCCAAGCCAAACCATAGCGCCAGCCGAGGCGCTGGCCGACCTGCTCGAACTCGAACACAGCCTCAACGAAAAACGCCGCCAGAATGAAGCCGGATACAGCTATCTGCGCCATATCGAAGTGCTGATTGCCACACTGGCCGAGGCGCAGCTCTTGCGCGCCACCGCAGCCCGGACTCCAGCCGAATAATGAAAAATGGCCCCGCATTCCTGCGAGGCCACTCTCATGCGCCCAAAACGCCTGACCGATCAGCGCGCCTTAAATAAAGGCATCCGGCATTGAGGCTTTCTTTTCGGCCACATAGGCCTCGAGCGCCTCGTTGATCGCCGGGTCCAGCGCGGGCTGTTGATATTGCGCCAAAAGCCGCTCCACCCGTGCGCTCGCAAGCTGGCGTGTGTCGCGCCCGCCCTCGTCTTCCCATGTCTCAAACGGCTTGTAATCAAACACATCGGACTTCCAGAAAGCTGTCTTGAAATTTGCCTGAGTATGCGCACAACCCAGATAATGCCCGCCCGGCCCGACTTCGCGGATCGCGTCCATCGCCTGCATCCCTTCGCTCATATCAATGCCCTTGGCCATCTGGTGCAAGGTGCCAAGCTGGTCAGCATCCATAACAAACTTCTCAAAATCCGCCACAAGACCGCCCTCAAGCCAGCCGCAGGCGTGCAACATAAAGTTCACACCCGACAGCAAGCCCATGTTGAGCGAGTTGGCGGTTTCATAGGCCGCCTGCGCGTCCGGCAGCTTTGAGCCACAGAACGACCCCGCCGAGCGGAACGGCAAGCCCAGACGGCGCGCCAGCTGGCCTGCGCCGTAGGTCACAAGGCTCGCCTCTGGCGTGCCAAAGGTCGGCGCGCCGGAGTTCATATCAATCGAGCTGACAAAGGCCCCGAAAATCACCGGCGCGCCTGCTTTGCAGAGCTGTGAATACGCCACGCCCGCCAAAACCTCAGCCAAGACCTGCGTCAGCGTGCCCGCCACAGACACAGGCGCCATCGCCCCGCCCACAATAAAGGGTGAAATGATACAGGCCTGATTGTTGGCCGCATAAACCTCAAGCGCGCCCATCATCACATCATCAAACGTCATCGGCGAGTTGATGTTGATGAGCGAGGTCATGACGGTGTTCTCTTGGACAAACTCCTTGCCAAAGAGAATGCCGCACATATTCACACTGTCCTGGGCGCGGCTTGGCTCTGTGACCGAGCCCATAAAGGGCTTGTCGCTGAGCTGCATATGCGCCAACAGCATATCAAGGTGACGCTTGTTCACAGGGATATCTGTCGGCTCACAGACCGTGCCGCCCGAATGGTGCAGCCACTTTGACATATAGCCAAGCTTCACGAACTTCTTGAAGTCATCCATCGTCGCATAGCGCCGCCCGCCCGCAGAATCGCGCACAAAAGGCGGGCCATAGACAGGCGCCAGAACCAAGTTGCGCCCGCCGACCACAACATTGCGCTCGGGGTTGCGCGCGTGCTGGGTGTATTGGCCAGGTACGGTCTTGATCAGGCTGCGGGCAAGGCCCTTGGGCAGGCGCACGCGCTCGCCCTGAACATCCGCACCTGCATCGCGCCAGCGCTGTAGCGCCGCCGGATTGTCGACAAAATTGACCCCGACCTCTTCCAGAATGGTCTCGGCATTGGCCTCGATGACGGCAAGCGCCTCTTCGTTGAGCACTTCAAAGTTCGGAATGTTGCGCTCGATATATTTGGCTGTTTCAAAAGAAACGGCGCTGCGCTCGGCGCGACGTGCTGCGCCGCCTCCGCCTGCGCCGCGTCCACGTTTGCGTGTTGCTGTTGCCTCGGTCATTGGGCCATCCTTGATTCTGGAACACAGGAAAAATCTGCTTCTCCATAGCCCGCGCCCGCGCCCTTGCGCAGCGCTTTTGCGCCCCTTGGCAGGAAAAAGCGACATTGCCCGCCCCGTGCGCATAAATCCGGAGAGTGCTGTGCTTTCTTGCGGTGCGAGGAATTGACCTTCGCCGCGCTCTGCCCTAGAGCCAGATCATGACAGATATATCGCATGAAACCCTCCTGATCATCGACTTTGGCAGCCAGGTCACACAGCTCATCGCACGCCGTTTGCGCGAGCTGAATGTCTACTGTGAAATTCATCCCTATCAAAATGTCACCGATGCCTTTCTGGCCGAGCTTTCGCCCAAAGCGATCATCTTCTCGGGTGGCCCTGATTCTGTGATGCGCGACGGCTCGCCGCGCCCGCCCAAAAGCGCCTATACGCTGGGCGTGCCGATTTTGGGCATTTGCTATGGCCAGCAGGTCATGATGCATGATCTGGGCGGCAAGGTCGAAGCCGGCGAACACGCCACAGCCGAGTTTGGCCGCGCATGGGTTTCCCCCACACAGACCGAGGGCGCCTTTATCAACGGCTGG
>JAHBAN010000120.1 GCA_018500075.1 Flavobacteriia bacterium
CATACGAAATCTAGTCCGTTCTCGGGGGCTCGGAGATGTTTAAAAGAACCAGTCCCACCCCCGCCGCGCTGGCAATTGCCCCGCGCCCGCCGGCCCCCTATATCAGAAGACATCACAGGAGCGCGCCATGCCCGAGAGCCAGACCCCCGTTGCCGTTTCGCTTGCCCGAGAGCCGTTGGGGCTGCTCCAAAGCCTCTCTGCGGCGCGCAACAATATCCTCTCGATCATCCCCTATATCGCCACGCAACAGCCCGTTGTGTCGGGCACAACAGGCATCCGCTGGCATATGCTGATGGATCCGGACGCGATCCGCCGGGTGCTGCTCGAAGCGCTTGAGACCTACCCCAAATCAGACGTTACCAAAAATCTTCTGCGCCCGGCGATCGGCGAGAGCCTCTTTATCGCCGAGGGGGCGCATTGGCGCTGGCAGCGCCGCGCCGCAGCACCCGTGTTTTCCCATCGCAACGTGAGCGCGCTTGCCCCCGTGATGAGCGCCGCCGCAGAGGCCAGCCTTCTGCGGATCGAGGCCGCCGGCCCGCGCGCCAGCGACATCTATGCCGAGATGGTGCGCGCCACCTTTGACATCACCGCAAAGGTCACGCTGTCAGGCAGCAACACCTTCTCCGCCGGTGAGGTCCACCGCGCGATCGACGCCTATATCGCGGCGGCGGGCAAAGTCTCGCTGTTTGATATTCTGGGTCTGCCCATGTGGGTTCCGCGCCCCTCGCGCGTGCTGGCGGGCAGCTCGCTCAAACAGATGAAAACCATTGCCGATGATGCGGTCCGCTCGCGGCGCGCGGCGGGCGCGGGCGCGGTGCCCGATCTGCTTGATCTCTTGCTGGAGGGCGAAGACCCCGAGACAGGCCGCGCCATGAGCACCGCCGAGCTGCGCGACAACCTGCTGACCTTCATTGTCGCGGGCCATGAGACCACCGCGCTCACGCTGGCTTGGGCGTTTTATCTCTGTGCCTTTGATCCGCGCGTGCAAGATAAGGCCCGCGCCGAGGCGCAAGCCGCGCTTCAGGGCCGCACCGCGACAGCAGAAGACCTGCCAAACCTGCCCTATTGCCGGATGATCATTGACGAGGCCCTGCGCCTCTATCCGCCCGCGGCGCTGATCTCGCGCACCGCAAAAGCGCCCGATACGCTTGCAGGGCGCGAGGTCCGCCGCGGCGACACTGTGATGATCCCGATCTATGCGCTGCACCGCAACGCTCTTCTATGGGAGGCGCCTGACGCCTTTTGCCCCGAGCGCTTTGCCGAGAAGCCGGCGCGCTATGCCTACCTGCCCTTTGGCGATGGCCCGCGTATCTGCATCGGGGCGAGCTTTGCGCTGCAAGAAGCGGTGATTATCCTCGCCACATTGCTCGCAAAGCGCCGCTTTACGCCCGTGGCCGGCAAGGCGCCAAAGCCCGTCATGATCCTGACGTTGCGCCCCGAGGGCGGGGTCTGGCTCACATCAGAGCCGGCCTAAAGTGCGCGCGCCGCCACACCTTCCATGGCGGTTTTCAGATCGTGCACCAGCGTTTTCGCCATCGATCGAAAGCCCATGATCTGCCAGCTCTCGGCCTCAAGCCGGGTGATCGAACACGCCATGTGAAACACCTCGGTGCGCGCCGTGGCCCCCAGAGGAAACGCCCCGTCGCGCAGATCAACAGGCGTCAGCCGCGCCAGCACATCGCGCGCGCCCGCACCCTCCAGCACCACGCAGCTCCAGGCATCCGACTGATCGGTCAGCGCCGCGTGCTTTGCAAGCTTGGCGGCGGCCTGAACCCCGACCAATATCGCCGCGTTCCGGCCAAACCAGACAAGCCGCGCCGCGCCGTTTGCCGAGGTTGCGCCAGCCGCAGGCCAGCTTAGCCCATGCGCGGCGCTCAACGCCTTGGCCAAAGCGGCCTCTTGGCCCTTGTAGGGCGCAATCAGCGTCAGCGGGCGCATCTCGTCTTCGCGCAGCGTAACGCCGCCAATGCTCAGCGGCAAAAGCCCCGCTGCGGGCGATACGGCCTTAAGCTCAGTCACGGCTGCGCTCCCCTTCTGGATCAAGGAATACTGGGTGGCACACTTCACAGCGCGTCGAGACCCCGCGCACATGATCCACCATCTGCACAATCCCGCCATGGCGCGCGCGCCCGCCCTTGAGGAAGCCAAGGCCAAGATAGCTGCCCAGCGTCGGCGAATAGCCCACCGAGGTCAGATAGCCCTGATTGTTGGGGCGGGTCGGCTCGGCCGCATCATTGTAAAGATGCGCCCCCGCCAGAAGCTGCTTCACAGCGCCCACCGGCTTCAGCCCGACAAGCATCTCGCGATCGTCCTCGACAAGTCCGGGCCGCGCGGCGGCGCCTTTGCCGATAAAGTCCTTCTTCTTGCTCATCATCCCCTGCATTCCGATGTCAAACGCGGTCACGCGGCCATGGATTTCAGCATGGGTGATAAAGCCCTTCTCGATCCGAAGCACATTGAGCGCCTCCATCCCGTAGGCACCGCCGCCCATGGCCTCGGCGCGCGCGCGCAAGAGCTGAAACAGGCTCTCGCCATAGCGCGCAGGCACAGCCACCTCATAGGCGTGCTCGCCCGAAAAGCTGATCCGGAAAAGGCGGCCATCAACGCCCAGAATCTTGACATCACCACAGGCCATAAACGGCCAGCTCTCGCCGTCAATCGGGCTGTCAAGCAAGCCGTTCAGCAAATCGCGCGCCTGTGGCCCGGCCACAGCAAACTGCGCCCATTGCTCTGTCACCGACGCAAAGCGCACATCCAGATCAGGCCGCAGGCCCTGACTGACAAACTCCATGTGTTTCATGACTTCGCCCGCCGCCGCCGTGGTGGTGGTCATCACGAAATGGTCGTCAGCGAGGCGCGCGGTCGTGCCGTCATCCATCACATGGCCGTCCTCGCGCAGCATGAGGCCATAGCGCACACGGCCCACCTTCAGGGTGGAGAACATATTGGTATAGAGCAGATCCAGAAACGCCCCGGCATCGCGGCCCTTGATGTCGATCTTGCCGAGCGTGGAAACATCACAAATGCCCACCGCCTCGCGCACATAGCCGACTTCGCGGTCACAAGACTGCCGCCATGTCGTCTCGCCCGCCTTGGGGAAATAGGACGGGCGATACCACAGCCCCGCCTCGATCAGCGGCGCATTCGCCGCAACTGTCAACCGGTGCGAAGTGGTAAACCGTTCGGGCGCAAAGCCCTTGTCCGCCGCCCCCGCCGCCATGGCCGCCACAGCCACAGGCGTAAACGGCGGGCGGTAGGTCGTCGTGCCCGTCTCGGGAATACCGCGCCCCGTTGCATCGGCCAAAACCGCCAGCGCCTGCACATTGGAGTTCTTGCCCTGATCAGTCGCCATCCCCTGCGTGGTGTAACGCTTCATATGCTCCACCGAGCGGAAATTCTCGGCTGCGGCCTGTTTGACGTCTTTCACAGTCACATCGTTCTGGAAATCAAGCCAGGCACGGCCCTTGCCCGCCACTGCCCAAAGCGGGGCAATGCTGTAAGGGCGGTCTTCCGCACTCGGCATCTCAGGCGCTCTCTTAGGCGCTTTCGCCTGAAGCCCCAGCGCATCGCACGCCGCCTGTGCCGCGCCCACACCCTCGCCCAGACAGGCCGCCGTAGAGAAGGCGCCGTTGCACGCCCCCGCCGCGATCAGGCCGGGCACCATACCCACCTTGGGCACAAAGGCCGCAATCGCCTCGTTCCACTCTGGCCGCCCGTTCATATGGCAGGTCAGATGCAAGGTCGGGTTCCAGCCGCCCGACATTCCAAGACAATCCGCCGCAACTTTCTCAACGCCCGAGGCCCGCGAAATGCTCACCGCCTCAAGCGCCTTGCGCCCCTCGGTCCCGACGATCTGCGCCCCCGCGTAAAACGGCACATCAAGCTGGCAGGTGGCATCGGCACGGCTGTCCACCAAAGCGGCGATATGCACCCCCGCCGCCAGCAGGTCTGCGGCCACGTCGTGGATGCTGTCGTTGTTGCCAAACAGCACGATCTTCTGACCGGGCGCGACATTCCAGCGGTTCACATAGGCGCGCACCGCACTCGCCATCATCACACCGGGGCGGTCGTTGTTCTGAAAGGCAATCGGACGCTCCAAAGCCCCCACCGCCAGAACAGTCCGCTTGGCCGCGATCTTCCAGAAGCACTCTTTCGCAAGGCCCTTGGCCAGCGGGCGGTGATGCGCCACACGCTCCAGCGCACCATAGGTGCCCCCGTCATAAGCCCCCGTCACGCTTGTGCGCGTCATGATGCGCACGTTGCCCATCTCCGCGAGCCGCTCGGCCATCGCCGCCGCCCAGTCGCGCGCAGGCACGCCGTCAATCTCGCCGCTTTCGCTGAGAAGCCGCCCGCCAAGGGTGCTGTCTTCTTCGGCAAGGATCACATCCGCCCCCGCCTCGGCCGCCGTCAGGGCCGCCATAAGCCCCGTGGGGCCAGAGCCGATCACCAGCACATCACAATGCGCAAAACCGCGCTCATATTTGTCCGTGACCGGATCACCCGAAATGGCCCCAAGCCCTGCGGCGCGTCGGATCACAGGCTCATAAAGCTTTTCCCAAAAGACCTTGGGCCACATAAACGTCTTGTAATAAAACCCCGCGCCAAGGAAAGGCGCGCCAAGGTCGTTCACCGCCATCACATCAAAATCAAGGCTCGGCCAGCGGTTCTGGCTGACGGCCTCAAGCCCGTCATAGATCTCCTGCACGGTCGCGCGCACATTCGGGTCTTGCGAGCCGCCCGTGCCAACCGTCACCAAAGCATTCGGCTCCTCCGAGCCGGCCGTCAAAATCCCGCGCGGGCGGTGGTATTTGAACGAGCGCGCCACAAGCTTCACGCCATTGGCAAGCAGCGCCGAGGCCAGCGTATCGCCCTCAAACCCCTCATAGCTGTGCCCGTCAAAACGAAAGCTCACCTTGCGGCCCCGGTTGATCAGGCCCTCGCCCTCAAGTCTCATGCCCTGGCCTCCTTCACGTCCTGCGCCAGCTTCACGGCACCAAATTCATGCGTCACCGTATTGCGCTCGGCCACAAGCCAGCTGCCACAGCCAAAGTCGTGAAACCATAGCTCTTGGGTCACACCCGCCACATTCTCGCGGTTGTGCAAATAGTCATCCCAGACCGCCAAGGACGCATCCTCTCCGGGCCGCTCAAGTGCCAAAGCGTGGCCCTTATAGGAAAATTCGCGGCTGTCTCTCTCGCCACACAGGGGGCAGGCTATACGCATTGTCTTTCCTTATCCTTCAGTGCAGGTTGTGCTGGCTGCCACGGTGCTCTTCGTCCATCAGCCCCCGCCCGGTCTCGAAACGGTCCAGACGGTGCTTCATCGCAACCTCATGGGGCTGCCCTGTCGCCATCAGATGCGCCATGCAATAGCCCGACGCCGGCACAGCCTTAAACCCGCCATAACACCAGCCCGCATTGACAAACAGCCCGTCCACCGGCGTCTTATCAATGAAAAAGCTGCCATCCGGCGTCATGTCCATGATCCCGCCCCAAGAGCGCAAGACCCGCGCCTTGCCGATCTGGGGCAAAAGGCACATCGCCGCTTCCATGACGTGCTCTGCGGTCGGCAAATTGCCGCGCTGCGCATAGGAGGCGTAAAAATCAAGATCGCCGCCAAACACAAGCCCGCCCTTGTCGGACTGGCTCATATACATATGCCCCATGCCAAAGGTCACCACATGATCGATACAGGGCTTCAGCCCCTCGCTGACAAAGGCTTGCAACACATGGCTCTCGATCGGCAGGGTCAGCCCCGCCATCGCCGCCACCTGTGAGGAGCGCCCGGCCACAACCATACCAACCTTCTTGGATTTGATCGCGCCGCGCGTGGTCTGCACGCCCTGCACAACCCCGTTCACAATATCAATCCCTGTGACTTCACAGTTCTGGATCAGATCAACCCCGCGCTGGTCGGCCCCGCGGGCAAAGCCCCAGGCCACAGCGTCGTGGCGCGCCGTGCCGCCGCGCTTGTGATACAGCCCGCCATAAATAGGAAAGCGGATGTTGTCATGGTTGAGGTTCGGCAGAAGCTCGCGCACCGTGGTTTTGTCGAGCAAAATCGCGTCATCACCCTGGCTGATCATCATATTGGCGCGTTTGGCCGCCGCGTCGCGCTGCCCGTCGGAGTGAAACAGATTGATGATCCCGCGCTGGGACATCATCGCATTATAGTTCAAATCCTGCTCCAGCCCCTCCCAGAGCTTGAGCGAATGGGAGTAAAACTGCGAATTGCCCTCAAGGCTGTAGTTGGCGCGCACAATCGTTGTGTTGCGCCCCACATTGCCGCCGCCCAGATAGCCCTTTTCGAGCACCGCGATATTGGTCATGCCGTGGTTCTTGGCGAGGTAGTAGGCCGTCGAAAGCCCGTGCCCGCCGCCGCCAATGATAATCGCGTCATAAGCGGGTTTCGGTTCAGGGTTGCGCCAATGCGGCGTCCAGCCCTTGTTGCCCGTGAGGCCCTCTTTGAGAATTTTCAGCGCGGAAAAGCGCATATGACCCCCTTCGCCCGCAGGCAATAGACTGTTGTGGCGCGCAAACCGCGGCCCTTGGTTTTGAACAGCCTATCAAGACAGGCCCAAAGGGGAAGTCCCCTTTTCGACACAGACTGTTCCACGGGCGACTTTGGTTTTGCAATTTGCGCAAGTGCACTTCAACCCGGCTGAACCCGCGCCTCCCAAAAGAGGAGGGCCGCAAAATCGGCCACTCTTACTCCCGTGGCCCCTGCCGTTGCCACCGCCACTCCCTTGGCCGCTGCCCCGCATCTGTCTCTTATACACATCTGACGCTGCCGACGAAGG
>JAHBAN010000070.1 GCA_018500075.1 Flavobacteriia bacterium
AGACAGGCGGGGCGCGACGCTGTGGCCTCTCTTGAGGGGAGTGCGCGGTTTGCCGGCGCGTTGGCGCTGCCCACACGCTTTGGCGGCTTTGGCGGGGCGGCCGGATTTGAGCGCTATCTGGAGGGCGAAAAGATCGGCGCGGTGCTGGATGTGACCCATCCTTTTTCCGAGGCGATCAGCGCCCGCACGGCGGCGATATGTGCCGCGCGGGGGCTGCCTTATGCGCTTCTGTGGCGGCCTGAGTGGCAGCCTGTGGCGGGGGATGACTGGATCGCCTTGCAAGACGAGGCTGCGGCGGCGGCGCATATTCCGCAGGGGTCGACTGTTTTTGTGGCCACGGGGCGGCGCGGGCTGGCCGGCTTTGCCAATTTGCGCGGCTGTGAAGTGATTGCGCGGCGGATCGGGACGGCGGCGCCAGAGCCGTTTCCCTTTGAGGGCGGGCGTTATCTTGCCGGTGTGGCGCCGTTTAGTGTTGCCCAGGAGCAGGCGCTTTTTCGCAGGCTGGGGGTGGATTGGCTTGTGGTCAAGAACGCCGGCGGCGAAGGCGCGCGGCCCAAGCTCCATGCGGCGCGCGCTCTTGGCCTGAAGGTCGGGATGATCGCGCGGCCTGCGCCGCCGGCGGGCGTTGTGCTTTTGCGCGGGGTGCCCGAGGCGCTTGACTGGGCGGCGGCCCATGGATGAGCGGGTGATCCTTGGGGCTGAGTGTCTTGCCGAGGGCATGGCGTGGCTTTCTGAGCGCGATGTGAAGATGGCCGAGGCCTATGCCCTCACGGGGCCGCTGCCTCTCAGGCTCAAACCGGACGGGTTTGGCGCGCTTTTGAGTGCGATTGTGAGCCAGCAGGTCAGCGTTGCCAGTGCGCGCGCGATTTGGGACCGCTTGGGTGAGGCGGGCTGTGGGCGGCCCGAGGCTGTGGACCGTTTGAGCGAGGATGCGCTGCGCGCGCTTGGCTTGAGCCGTCAGAAGGCGGCCTATGCCAAGGCTTTGGCGGGGGCGCGGATTGACTATGAGGCGTTGCGCGCCTTGCCGAGCGCCGATGTGATCAGGATATTGACGGCGGTGAAGGGGATCGGCCTCTGGACGGCGGAAATCTATGCGATGTTCAGCCTCGGGCGGGCGGATGTGTTTGCTCATGGTGATCTGGCATTGCAGGAGGCGGCGCGGGTGCTTTACGGGCTGAAGGCGCGCCCCGGTGCGGCTGAGATGCGCGCGATGGCCGCGCATTGGGCACCTTGGAGGGCGGTTGCGGCGCGCCTGCTCTGGGCCTATTACAAAGAGATCAAGGACCGAGAGGGAAGTTTATGACACGTGCTTTGCAAGCCAGCCGCCGCGAGCCGGTATCCGGGGAAACCCGTTCTGTTGTTGTGTTTTTACACGGGTATGGCGCGAATGGCGCGGATTTGCTCGGTCTGGCGGACCCTTTGGGGGAGCATTTGCCCGATACGCTGTTTGTGGCGCCGGATGCGCCCGAGACCTGCGCGGGCGCGCCTATGGGGTTTCAGTGGTTTCCTATTCCGTGGATTGACGGGTCGTCAGAGGAAGAGGCCGAGCGCGGGATGCGCGCGGCGGTTGAGGATCTGAACGCGTTTCTGGACGGTCTGCTTGTGGAGGAAGATCTCTTGCCCGAGCAGATCGCTTTGTTCGGGTTCAGCCAGGGCACGATGATGGCGCTGGAGGTTGCGCCGCGGCGCGAGGAGGCCTTTGCGGGGGTTGTTGCGTTTTCGGGGCGTTTGCTTGGGCCTGAGGGGCTGAAGGAGGAGGCGGTGAGCAAGCCGCCGATCCTGCTTGTGCATGGCGATGCGGATGATGTTGTGCCGCCTCAAAGCCTGCCCGAAGCGGCGCAGGCGTTGCAGGATGCGGGCTTTACCGAGGTCTTTGCGCATATCATGAAAGGCACAGGGCACGGGATCGCGCCTGATGGCCTCTCTGTGGCGCTGGCGTTTCTGCGCGACAAGGCCAGCTTCTAACCCCCTCATTTTATTGCAGATTAACCTTCTGTTAACCCGAGCGTTCGCCGCTCGGGTCAGTCTCTTTACGGGTGGATTTTGCCACGCTAGCCTTGAAATGCGGGCTGCTCGTCTTGCGGGATGCAAGGCGGCGGGCCGGGCGGAGGGCCAAGCGAAATGAGGCAAACACCATATGAGCATACACCCCCCTGACAGCAAAATAACGCAGGCCTTGCCGGGTCTTGGCAGCTCTGTCGCGACACTGGTGCAGGAAATTACACGGTTGAAAATTGATCTTGAGGCGCTGCGCATCACGCTGCAGGCCACCCCCGAGGCGCAGCAGCTGCGTGGGCTGGGGCCGCTGTTGCGCGATGTTGTGCAGTGGGTCGGGATCGCTCTTGAAGTGGAGGAAACGTATGAAAAGCATATCCAAGGTCCAAAGCAAGACACCCCGAGCGCAGGCGCCCTCGATCTTGACGCCGCGCGGGCTAGCATCGGCGGCAAGCTGGATCGCCTCCGAGCCGCCGCAGGTTCAGAGTGCTTTTCTGAGCAGCCTGACTGAGGCCGAGCTTCTGGCGCTGCCCTATCTCTTTGAGTTCTGGGCGCTGCCGCATCAACTGGCTCCGGCGGGGCGCTGGCGCAACTGGGTGATCATGGGCGGACGGGGCGCGGGCAAGACGCGCGCCGGCGCGGAATGGGTGCGCAGCTCTGTGGAAGGGCCGGGGCCGCGCGACGCGGGGCGCTTGGCGCGGATCGCGCTTGTCGGGGAGACGGTGGCGCAGGTGCGCGAGGTGATGATTTTTGGCGAGAGCGGGATTATGGCCTGTTCGCCGCCCGACCGCAGGCCCGAGTGGCAGGCGAGCCGTGGCCGCCTATTGTGGCCCAACGGGGCTGTGGCGCAGGTTTTTTCGGCGCATGAGCCGGAGGCGTTGCGCGGGCCGCAGTTTGACGGGGCCTGGGTGGACGAGCTGGCCAAGTGGAAAAAGGCGCGCGAGACCTGGGATATGCTCCCGTTCGGCCTGCGCTTGGGCGATGATCCGCGGGTCTGTATCACCACGACGCCGCGCAACATCGGGCTGTTGAAAGAGCTTCTGGAGGCCGAGGGGACCGTCATGACGCACGCCTCAACCGAAGCCAATAAAGCCAATCTTGCCAGTGGGTTCCTTGCCGCAGTTCAAGCGCGATATGCGGGCACGCGGCTCGGGCGGCAGGAGCTGGACGGGGTCTTGATCGAGGAGGCCGAGGGCGCGCTCTGGAGTGCGGCGCAGCTTGAGGCGACGCGGCGGCGCGACCTGCCGGTGATGAGCCGTATTGTTGTGGCGGGGGGCCCCCCCGTGGGCGGCCCGGGGCCCTCGGGGGCCCGGGGGAGCATTGTGGGCGGGGGGGGGGGGGGGGGGGC
>JAHBAN010000130.1 GCA_018500075.1 Flavobacteriia bacterium
AGCCGCTCGGGCACACTCTCCTGAACCCAAAGGGCGCCGTCGCAGGCCTCGGCCAGATCGGCGTGAAAGCTCAGACGCCCTTCTTCGGGCAGCGCCATATTGCCAAGGCCCGGCAGAGAGCGGCGCGCATTGGCCAGCACTTCGCCAATCTTGCGTTCCGCCTCGGGATCAGGGTCAAACACCCGCACATCCCACCCGTTCAGCAAAAAGCGCGCCGCCCAGCCGCCGCCAATCACACCACCGCCAATGATAGCCGCCCGTTTTGTCATCTTCTCTCGTCCTTCAAAGGTTTATCAATCTACGCAAATCGTGGCAGCCTTGCCGCCGTTCAAAACATCATAACAGCCAAAATAGGGGGTCACAGGCGTGCAACTGCGGCTTTTCGCAAGACAAAACCCGGCGCAGTCCGCATTGTCACGACATTGCTTGCCCGCATCCGGCTGCGCTCGGGCGCATTGCGGCCCCGCCAGCCCCACAACCATACGCCCGCCAGCGGCCTCACAGTCCTGCGCCACAAGCAAAGGCGAGCGCCCGCCCACAGCCGCAGCGCCGCCTGACGGTTCCGCCATTTGACAAGACGCCAGCGCCGCCAAAGCCAGCACAGTCACTCCGATTGCAATACTCCGCTTCATTCCCCTTGCCCCCTCTTTGGCACCCTCATCTCGCTGTGCCTCACGGCCGCGCCACGATCTGGCTCACGTCATAGCCGTTAAAGTCGAGCATCTCCCGCGCGGCCACCATACGGTCCTCCCCGCCCTGGGCCTTGCGATCCAGAATAAGCCCAAAGCGCCCGTCCGGCGTCCCGATCGCAGCGGTGCGAAACCCGTCATCCAGCCAAAGCACCCAGTATTCTGCGTGCTCCCCGTCAAGCCTAAAGCGCCCCGGCCCCGTCACAGCCCCCCGCTGCACGCGCCCGTCCGCGCGCCAGACAAAGCGCCGCGCGCTCACGGGTTTGACCGTCACCCGCGCCAAGCCATCATTCGGATAAGACGCCCGCACAACCCAATCGCCCTGAAACCGCGCAAGATCAAACCGCAGCGTCGAGGCGAGTCCCACCTCATTGTTGCGATAGCTCACAGCGACCGCCTCCGGCACAGGCGCACAGCCCGCCACCGCCAGACCCATAGCCAGACCCACCGCCAGCCCTATCGCCAAGAGCCGGGCGCGTCTCATCCCTTCGGCGCTTGCTTGGTCAGCTTGAGCTTCTCGCGCACAGCCGCAGGCCCGATCACTTTCGCCCCCATGTTTTCAATGATGCTCACAGCGCGCTCCACAAGCTGATGATTTTCGGCCAAAACGCCCTTATCCAGCCAGAGATTGTCCTCAAGCCCGACCCGCACATTGCCCCCGGCAAGCACCGCCGCCGCAACATAAGCCATCTGGTTGCGCCCCAAGCCAAAGGCGCTGAAGGTCCAGCTGTCCGGCACATTGTTCACCATCGCCATAAAGGTGTTCAGATCGTCCGGCGCGCCCCAAGGCACCCCCATGCAGAGCTGCACAAGCGCATCCGGCGCCAGAACGCCATCCGCCACAAGCTGCTTGGCATACCACAGATGGCCGGTGTCAAATGCCTCGATTTCAGGCTTCACGCCCAGCTCGGTCATCATCCGCCCCATCGCGGTGAGCATACCCGGCGTGTTGGTCATCACATAATCGGCCTCGGCAAAGTTCATCGTGCCGCAATCCAGCGTGCAAATCTCGGGCAAACACTCCGCAATATGGGCCACCCGCTCGCTCGCCCCGACCATATCTGTGCCCTCAAGGGTCGGAAACGGGCTTTCAACCCCGCCAAAAACAATATCGCCGCCCATGCCGGCGGTGAGGTTGAGCACAACATCGGTGTCTGACTCCCGCACACGGTCTGTCAACTCGCGGTAGAGCTTCAAATCACGGCTCGGCTTGCCTGTCTCGGGGTCACGCACATGGCAATGCACCACAGCCGCGCCGGCTTTTGCCGCCTTGAGGGCGCTCTCGGCAATCTCTTTGGGCGAGCGCGGCACGTGCGGGCTGCGGTCTTGCGTGCCGCCCGAGCCGGTCACGGCGCAGGTGATGAAAACCTCTTTGTTCATAGTCAATGGCATCTGCGAATCCTCTTTTGCATGGCGTGTTGCTCAAAGTATCACCGCTCTTGCGCGCAGCCTTTTGATTATTTACGAAAAGAATATGTCTTTATCCGAAAAAATATCATCAAAAACACTCGACACAGCAGTGCTCGTGCTCAGCGACAGCAACACCCTCAGCTTTGCCGCCGCCGTTGACCCGCTGCGCGCCGCCAACCGCCGGGCCGGGCGGGCGCTGTTTTCCTGGCGCTTTGTAACCCCGGACCAAGCCCCCGCCCGGCTCACCTCGGGCATAGAGGTGCAGGGGATACCGCTCGCCGCGCTGGAAAGCTGCGATCTGCTGATCGTGGTGGCGGGGTTCAATCTCGACGCCCATGCCACGCCGCGGCTCCTTGCGGCCCTGCGCCGCCTCGCGCCGCGCGCAGGCCAGATTGCCGCGATTGACGGCGCAAGCTGGCTTCTGGCCCGCGCCGGCCTGCTCGACGGCCAGAGCGCCACAACCCATTGGGAAGATCTGGAGCGCTTCGCCGCCCGCTTTGAGGCGGTCGAAACCCTGCCCCACCGCTTTGTGCAATCCGGCAAATTCGCCACCGCCGGCGCCGCCCTGCCCGGCCTCGATATGATCCTGCGCCTGATCGAGGAACGCTTCGGCGCGCGTCTGGCCCAGGAGGTCGCAGGCGCTTTCCTGCATGATCCCTCCCAGCCCGCCGAGTTGCCACAAAACCCCGCCAGCCGCCAAAGCCTCGCCCGCCATCACCCCGCCGTCGCCCGCGCCCTCGCGCTGATGCAGGCCCATGTCGAGACGCCCCTGAGCATCGCCGCGCTCGCCGCAAAGCTCTCGCTCTCCCCGCGCCTGCTGGAATTGCGCTTCAAAGCCGCCCTCGGCCAAAGCCCCAAAGCCACCTACCTCGCCCTGCGCCTGTCCGAGGCCCATCGCCTCGCGCTCGATACCTCCCTGCCGGTGCAAGACATCGCCCTCGCCACCGGCTTTGCCTCTCAGGCCAGCTTCGCCCGCGCCTTCCGCAAGGCCCATGGCCGCTCCCTGCGCACCCTGCGCCAAGAGCGTTGAACACCGGCTTCCTCTTTCTCCCAATATCCCGGGGGTCTGGGGGCAGCGCCCCCAGCCGGTCGGATTTGCAAAGCAAATTCGAAACGCCACAACACCCGCCTCAAAAAGGCATCGGATGCGCCTTATGCGCCGCGTCGATCTCGGCCAGAACCTCGCCTGACAGCTGCACATCCGCCGCGCCAAGCGCGTGCTCAAGCTGGGCCAGCGTGGTCGCCCCGAAAATCGAACTGCCCATAAAGGGCCGCGTCAGCGTCCACTTGAGCGCCATCTGCACAGGGTCAAGCCCGTGGCGCGCCGCAATCGCCAGATAGGCCGCAGAAGCCTCCAGAACACGTGGCGTCATCCGCCCACCCATCTCTGGAACAAGGCTCATCCGCGACGCCGCAGGCACCTGCCCGCCCTGATATTTGCCGCTCAAAAACCCCGCCGCCAGCGGCGAAAAGGCGAGCAGGCCCACATCCTCATTGACGCTCATCTCCGCCATATCCGTATCATACAAGCGGCAGAGCAGCGAATATTCGTTCTGCACAGAGGCGCCCCGTGGCGCGCCCGTCCGCTCGGCCGCCGCGAGCCACTGGCACGTCCCCCAAGCGCTCTCGTTGGACAGGCCAAAGGCGCGGATCGTGCCGCGCTCGACTTCTCTTTGAAGCGCGCCCAAAGCCTCCTCCATATGGGCCAAAGTCTGGGCGCGGTCCTGCCCGCTCGGGTCATAGCTCCAGTTCTTGCGAAACATATAAGAGCCGCGGTTGGGCCAGTGAAACTGGTAGAGATCAATCACATCGGTCTTCAGCCGCGCAAGGCTCCCTTCGATCGCCGCAGGGATCGTCGCCGAGCTGATCGGCGCGCCGTCGCGCACATTCCTATAGCCCTCGCCCGAGTGTTTTGTCGCCAGAACAACCTCGCCCCGACGCCCCGTTTTCTCAAACCAGTTGCCCAAGATGCGCTCGGCGTCGCCTTGGGTCTCGCGGCTCAAAGGGTTCACAGGATACATCTCCGCACAGTCCCAGAACTGAACCCCATGATCGAGCGCCATATCCATCTGCGCATGGGCCTCGGCCTCGCTCGTCTGCGTGCCAAAGGTCATCGTGCCAAGGCACATCTCGCTCACAACAAGCCCCGAGCGGCCCAATTCGCGCTGTTTCATATCGCTTTCCCTCGCATTGATCGGGCGCAGTCTGCCCGACTGGCAGGGGATGTCAAACAGCCCGTCACAATCGCGCCCCTAGCGCAGGCGCATCAGCGCGGGCCTGTCAAGCGCGGGCCTGTCAAGCGCGGGCCTGTCAGCGCGGGCCTGTCTGTGCCGAGGTGTCAGTGCCCGCTGTCCAGAATGCCGGTCTGCACATCATAATCCACCGCCAGCGCATAATCGGGGTCATCGTCGCTATCGACCATAAGATGCCCCGCTTTGGTCAAAAGCTTGTGGCAATCGCGGCTCAGGTGGCGCAAGCGGATCTGCTTGCCCGCCGCCTCATAGCGCGCCGCCAAAGCCTCGATCGCCTGCAAAGCCGACTGGTCCACAACGCGGCTGTCTTTGAAGTCCACAATCACAAGCTCAGGGTCGCTCTCAAGCTCAAAGATCTCGGCAAAGCCGTCACTTGAGCCAAAAAACAGCGGTCCCTGAATCTCGTAGACTTTCGCGCCCTCATCGCTCGTTGACTCGCGCGTCACAGCATGAATGCGGGTTGCATTGTTCCACGCATAGGCCAGTGCGGATACAATCACCCCAACCACAACCGCAATCGCAAGGTCATAGGCCACAGTGACAATCGTCACCAAAATCGTGACAAAAGCATCCGTCATCGGCACACGGCGCAAAATGGTGAGCGAGTTCCAGGCAAATGTCCCGATCACCACCATGAACATCACCCCGACAAGCGCCGCCAGCGGAATCTGCTCGATCAGCGGCGAGGCAAACATAATGAAGCTGAGCAAAAACAGCGCCGCCGCAATCCCCGCGATGCGGGTGCGCCCGCCGGATTTCACGTTGATCATGCTCTGCCCGATCATCGCACAGCCGCCCATGCCGCCGAAAAAGCCGGTCACAACATTGGCCGCGCCCTGCGCCATACATTCCTGCGAGGCCCCGCCGCGCTTACCGGTGATCTCGCCCACAAGGTTGAGCGTGAGCAGGCTCTCGATCAGGCCAATCGCCGCCAGAATAACAGCATAGGGCAGGATGATATAAAATGTCTCCAGCGTGAGCGGCGCAAGTGCGGTGCCGTAAAGCCCCTCGCCTGTGCCAAACGGGTTGTGAAAGCTCGGAAAGCCGCCCTTGATCGAAGCCAGATCGCCCACCCGCGGCACATCCAGCCCCAGCACAATCACAAGGATCGCAACAAGCCCGATCCCCGCCAGAGGGGCCGGCACAAAGCGCGTCACCTTGGGCATCACCCAGATAATCGCCATGGTCAGCGCCACAAGGCTTAACATCATCATCAGCGGCGTGCCAGAAAGCCATTCGCCCCCGCTCATGCCGTGGCCGGTGTTCTCCATCGAGCCGGGCACTTTGAATTGCGTCATCTGCGCAAGGAAAATCACGATCGCAAGGCCATTCACAAAGCCCAGCATCACAGGATGCGGCACAAGGCGGATAAACTTGCCCCAATGCATCGCCCCCGCAACGAGCTGCAAAACCCCCATGAGCACGACGGTGGCAAAGAGATATTCCACCCCGTGTTGCGCCACCAGCGCCACCATGACAACCGCCAAGGCCCCCGTCGCCCCCGAGATCATTCCGGGCCGCCCGCCAAAGACAGCCGTGATCAGCCCGACCAGAAACGCCGCATATAGCCCGACAAGCGGATGCACCCCGGCGACAAAGGCAAAGGCCACCGCCTCGGGCACAAGCGCCAGCGCAACCGTCAGCCCCGCGAGAAGCTCGATGCGCAGCCGCGAAACACTCCAAGGCTCGTCAGGCATCAGCCGCAAATCGGGCATGGCAATTTTGGTGGCAAAAGCAGCCATCAGGGCGCGTTTCATAGTATGGGTCCTACTCGGGTCATCATTTTGGGTCGCAGTTCGCTCCGCGCCCTACCGCGCCGGGCGCAAAATAGCCAGCCCCCAGACACGAGAGTGGCGCGCCGCGTTGCGCCCCTGCCCAAGTTTTTTGTGTCAGATGGCCCAAAGGTTAACGATTCGCCGCGCCTCGCAAGCCGATTTGGGCGGTGCACGCATGGTGCACGGGTTGTGCACGCTTTTCACCCCCCCCTTTTGGCCCATCACAGCCCCGTTAACACAGCGCGCGCTGGCTTGCCTTTGCGCCCCTCACGGGTCACAAATGGCCGGGATATCTCAGGGAGAAAAGCATGAGCGAGACTGTTATCGGCGTCATTGGCGGGTCCGGCATCTATGAGATCGACGGGCTGGAAAACGCCAGGTGGCAAGAGGTCGAAACCCCTTGGGGTGCGCCCTCGGACGCGGTTTTGATGGGCACGCTTGAGGGCGTCCAAATGGCCTTTCTTCCGCGCCATGGCCGCGGCCATATCCACACGCCAAGCACCGTGCCCTACCGCGCCAATATCGACGCGCTCAAGCGCCTCGGCGTCACCGATCTTGTCTCTGTCTCGGCCTGCGGATCGTTTCGCGAAGAGATGGCGCCCGGCGATTTTGTCATTGTAAATCAATTCATTGATCGCACAGTCGCGCGCGAGAAATCCTTCTTTGGCACAGGCTGCGTCGCTCATGTCTCGGTGGCCCATCCGACCTGCCCGCGCCTGTCCGCCGCCTGCCTTGAGGCGGCGCAAGACGCCGGCGTCACGGCCCATCAGGGCGGCACTTACCTCGCTATGGAAGGCCCGCAATTTTCGACGCTCGCCGAGAGCAAAATGTATCGCGAAAGCTGGGGCGCCGATGTCATCGGCATGACAAATATGCCCGAAGCCAAACTCGCCCGCGAGGCCGAGCTGTGCTATGCCTCCGTCGCCATGATCACCGATTACGACAGTTGGCACCCCGAGCACGGCGAAGTCGATGTGACTGAAATCATTAAAACTTTGATGGGCAACGCCGAGAAAGGCCGCGCTCTGGTCAGCCGCCTGCCCGCCCTTTTGGGCGCCGCGCGCGCGCCCTGCCCGCATGGCTGCGACCGCGCTCTGGACTATGCCATTCTCACAGCCCCCGAGGCCCGCGATCCGGCGCTTCTGGCCAAGCTTGACGCCGTGGCCGGCCGCGTGCTGTGATCGGCCCGCGCGCCGCCGCGTTACCCTTTGTTAAGAAAGATAGGCCAACATGACAGTCGAAACATGGATCGCCTTCGTCCTCGCCTCCTCGGTGCTTCTGATGATCCCCGGACCGACGATCCTTCTGGTGATGAGCTACGCCATCTCCAAGGGCCGCTCGGTGGCGCTGGCCTCCGCTGCGGGCGTCGCTCTGGGGGATCTGGTCGCCATGTCGGCCTCGCTCGCGGGCCTTGGCGCGCTGGTTCTGGCCTCGGCCACGGCGTTTTCGGTGCTCAAATGGGTCGGTGCGGCCTATCTGGTCTATCTCGGCGTCACGCTGCTGCGCTCGGCCCGCAACGGCCAGGAGGACAGCCTCGCACTGCCCAAGGCAGATCAGAGCGTCACGCCGCGCGGCGTCTTTGCCCACGCCGCCGCCGTCACCGCGCTCAACCCCAAGAGCATCGCGTTTTTCATCGCCTTCGTGCCGCAGTTCATCCGCCCGGAGGCGGCGGTTCTGCCCCAGATCGGCGTTCTGGTGGCCACCTTCGTCAGCCTTGCCACGCTCAACGCATTGGCCTATGCGCTCCTCGCGGATCACCTCCGCAGCTTCTTTTCCCAGCCCAGAGCGCTCGTCTGGATGACCCGCACCGGCGGCGCAACCCTGATCGCCATGGGTCTCTTCACCGCCACGCTCAAACGCGCAACCTCTTAGGACCCGACATGAAAGCCGTCAAAGACTACATCCGCACCATTGTTGATTTCCCCCATGAGGGCATTCTCTTTCGCGATGTCACAACGCTCTTTGCCGATCCGCGCGGCTTTCGCATGGCGATTGACCAGATGTTACACCCCTACGCAGGGATGCAGATCGACAAGGTCGTCGGCCTTGAGGCGCGCGGCTTTATCCTTGGCGGCGCAATCGCGCACCAGCTCTCTGTCGGCTTCGTGCCGATCCGCAAGAAAGGCAAGCTCCCCGGCGCGGTGATCTCGGAGCACTATACGCTCGAATACGGCGAGGCGATTGTCGAAATCCACGATGACGCCATCCAAGCGGGCGAGAAAATTCTCGTGGTCGATGACCTGCTCGCCACAGGCGGCACAGCCGAAGCCGGCATCAAGCTGATCGAGCGTTTGGGCGGCGAAATCATCAGCTGCGCCTTCGTGATCGACCTGCCCGATCTCGGCGGGCGCAAGCGCCTTGAGGCGCTTGGCATGGACGTCATGGCGCTCTGCGAATTCGAAGGGCTGTAACGCCCCTGTCAGCCTCCGGCGGCAGAGCCACCCACCGTAAGACCACCAATCATAACAGTGGGTTGGCCGACACCCACAGGCACCCATTGCCCCGCCTTGCCGCAGTTGCCCATGCCCGGATCCAGCGCCATATCGTTGCCCAGCGCGCGGATGTTTTTCAGCGCTGTCGCCCCGTCGCCAATCAGCGTGGCCCCCTTCACAGGCTCCATCACCTTGCCATTTCTCACACGGTAGGCCTCGGTGCAGGAGAAGACAAACTTGCCATTGGTGATGTCGACCTGCCCGCCGCCAAAGCCCACGGCCCAGATGCCGTCTTTCAGCTCGGCCACAATATCCTCCGGCGCCGCCGTGCCCCCCAGCATATAGGTATTGGTCATCCGCGGCATCGGCGCGTGCTGAAAGCTCTCGCGCCGCCCGTTGCCTGTCGGCTCAACCCCCATCAGCCGCGCATTCTGCCGGTCCTGCATATAGCCGACCAGAACACCATCCTCGATCAATACGGTCTTGCTGCTGGGCGTGCCCTCGTCATCAATCGAGATCGAGCCGCGCCGGTCAGGCAGGGTTCCGTCATCCAGCACGGTCACGCCCTTGGCGGCAATCTGCTGGCCCATCAGCCCGGCAAAAGCCGAGCTGCCCTTGCGGTTGAAATCGCCCTCAAGCCCGTGGCCGATCGCTTCATGCAGCAAAATACCGGGCCACCCCGGCCCCAGAACAATATCCATCTGCCCCGCAGGTGCGGGCACAGCGTCAAGATTGACAAGCGCAACACGCAGCGCCTCGCGCGCTCTGGCCCGCCAGCTTGCAGGCTCCAAGAGGCTGGTGAGCGCGATGCGCCCGCCGCCGCCCGCCGAGCCGCTTTCGCGCCGCCCGTCCTGTTCGACAATCACCCCGACGTTGAGCCGCACCATCGGGCGCACATCGGCCAGCCTTTGACCCCCGACACGCAGAATTTCGACTTCCTGATAGCTCGCAGACACAGAGGCCGTCACCTGCACCACCCTGCGATCAAGGCCGCGCGCATAGGCGTCAATCTCTTTCAAAATATCCAGCTTGGCCGAAAACCCCGCGCTCTCGATCGGGTCAATCGCTTCGTAAAGCCGCGTGTTTGTGCCCTTTGGCCCGACAGCCATGGTGCCGCCGCCCGCACCCACAGCAAGGCGCGCCGTCTCCACGGCGCGCGTCATCGCCGCTTCGCTGATCTCGGTGGAATGCGCATATCCCGCCACCTCGCCAAGCACAGCCCGCAAACCGAAACCTTGCGATGTGTCAAAACTGGCCGTTTTGACGCGCCCGTCATCCAAAACAAGCGCCTCAGACTTTGAGCGCTCCAGAAAAAGCTCGCCATCCTCCGCGCCGGCACAGGCTTTCTCTATTAAATTAAGGGCTTTTCGCTCGTCGACTTCTGTCTCAAAGGGGCGAAACGGCGCGTGTGTCATGATTCTTCCTGTCTGGCTCGGTGCGTATTTTCTTGATCTAAATCAAAAAAGCGTCTCTTTGACGCAAGCGACAATATTGTCTCTGCGCTCAGAATATGGTTTCTGATGCTCCAAGACGCAATGGGCCGAGACGTGAGTCTCTGGTTCTATTTGCTTTACGACAAAACAGAGATACTCAACCGATCAGGGTGAACCATGCGAATTCTTTCTTCTCTTCTGGCTCTTATGACAGCCTTTCTTGCCGCTCCTGCAATGGCACAAGACGCTGTAGAGCGTGTCGGCAAGCCTGTAGACGGCGCGCTGAACTTCCAGTTCGCAGCAACCGAACTGGCCCGCGACATTCACTGGCTCGACACAGCGATCAACTGGATCATCTTTGCGATCTGCCTTTTGGTGATCGGCCTCGTCCTCTGGATCATTGTCCGTCACAACCGCAAGGCCAACCCTGTTCCCGCGACCTTCACCCACAACACACCGATCGAGGTCATGTGGACCCTGATCCCGGTTCTGATCCTTGTGTTCATCGGGGCGTTCTCTCTGCCGGTTCTGTTCAAGCAACAGATCATCCCCGAAGGGGAAGTGAACATCAAAGTCACTGGCTACCAGTGGTATTGGGGCTATGAATACACCGATGAAGAGTTCGGCTTTGAAAGCTTCCTCGTGCAGCGCGAAAACCTCGCAAGCTATGGCTACTCGGACGATGAATACCTTCTGGCGACAGACACCCGCATCGTTGTGCCGGTCAACAAAACAGTCGTTATGACAGTGACCGCCGCAGATGTGATCCACTCCTGGGCCATGCCGGCCTTTGGCGTGAAGCAAGACGCCGTTCCCGGCCGCCTCGCGCAGCTCTGGTTCAAAGCCGAAAAAGAAGGTCTCTACTTCGGCCAGTGTTCCGAGCTTTGCGGCAAGGACCACGCCTATATGCCAATCACGCTCGAAGTCGTGAGCCAGGAGGCCTATGACACTTGGCTGGTTGGCGCGAAAGAAGAGTTCGCCGGCGTGACTGCACCCGTTGCTGTGGCACTGGCTGACTGATAAATTGCGGGTGGGGCAGCGCGCTGCCCCTTCCGTCCTCACCCGATCCAGAGAGATGGCATGAGCGATATTTCGACCAACACACGAATTGACAGCGGCGACGCAGGGTTTGGCGACTACTTCGCCTTGCTCAAGCCGCGCGTGATGTCGCTTGTGGTCTTCACAGCGCTTGTCGGGCTGCTCGCTGCGCCTGTGCCTGTGCACCCGCTGCTGGCGTTTGCCGCCATCCTTTTTGTGGCGATCGGCGGCGGCGCCTCTGGGGCGCTCAATATGTGGTATGATGCCGATATCGACCGCATCATGCGCCGCACCCAGAGCCGCCCCATTCCGGCGGGCAAGATTTCGGAGAGCGAAACCTTTGCCTTCGGTATGTTTCTGTCGGTTTTCTCGGTGATAATGCTGGCCCTCGCAAGCAACTTTGTGGCTGCGGCGCTTCTGGCCTTCACGATCTTCTTTTACGTTGTGGTCTATACCATGTGGCTCAAACGCTGGACGCCACAAAACATCGTTATCGGCGGTGCCGCAGGGGCTTTCCCGCCCATGATCGGCTGGGCCGTGGCCACAGGCGGCGTCAGTGTCGAAAGCGTTCTGATGTTCACTCTGATCTTCATGTGGACGCCGCCCCATTTCTGGGCGCTGGCTCTGTTCATGAAGTCAGATTACCGCGACGCCGGCGTGCCCATGCTCACCGTCACACATGGCCGCAAAGCGACCCGCGCCCATATCATCATCTACACAGTCCTGCTCGCGCCAATCGCAGTGGGCACAGGCTTCACAAGCATCGGTGGCCCCGTCTATCTGGCAACCGCCCTACTGCTCAATGCGGTCTTCCTCAAAGGCGCATGGGATATCTGGCGCCGCGCCGAGGCCACCGCCGAAGCAGACGATTACAAAACAGAAAAGCGCTTCTTTGCGTTCTCGATCTTCTATCTTTTCGCTCATTTCGTCGCCATTCTGGTGGAAAAGGGCCTTGCCCCCTACGGTCTTGGAGGCTGGTCATGAGCAGCAACGGCAACAGCAACAGTGCCCCCCGTGTCGAGCACGAAATTCACGGCCGCCGCCGCAGCCGCAATGTCGGCCTCGGGATTGTGCTTGGCTCGTTCGTTTTTCTCGTCATGGGGATGACCTACGTCAAACTGACCGCGCAAAACGCGGCCATGGCGGCAGAACACAGCAAAAAAGTAGCGGCCGAAGCCGCAGCCCAAGGGACAGCCACATCAACGTCTTCACAGGAGATAAGTGACTGATGGCCCTTAAAGGTAAAAACAAAACTCTGGCCCAAACCGTGAGCGTTGTTGTGCTCATGGGTGCGCTCGCATGGGCCTCTGTGCCGTTTTATGACTGGTTCTGCCGGGTGACGGGCTTTGGCGGCGTCACCAATACCGCCGAGGCTGGCTCTGATGTGATCCTCGACCAGAAGATCAAAATCCGCTTTGACGCCTCGATCGAGCGCGACTTCCCATGGACCTTCAAGCCCATGCAGCGCGAAATGGAAGTGCGCATCGGCGAGACCGGCCTCGCGTTTTACGAGGCCCACAACCCGACAGACCGCCCCGTTGCCGGCTCGGCGGCCTACAACGTAACGCCCTATGAGGCGGGTGGCTTTTTCACCAAGATTGATTGCTTCTGCTTTGAAGAACAGGTGCTTCAGCCTGGCGAGCGGGTGCAAATGCCTGTGACCTTCTTTGTTGACCCAGAGATTGTCACAGACCGCGAAGGGCAGTATGTCCATACTATAACTTTGGGCTACACGTTCTACGAAATAGACCTGCCAGAAGCGCAAGCTTCACTGGAGACAGGCGAAAATACGAACCTTAACTAATCACATCTAGCCTCAGGCGAGGGACACCATGGCGCACGAAAAAAACCACGACTACCACATTCTACCCCCTTCAGCATGGCCGCTTCTCGGCGCTCTTGCTTGCTTTGTCCTGCTCTTCGGCGCTGTGCTCTATTTCCACGATGTCACAGCCTTCGTGATGATCGCCGGCTTCCTGTTCACATTCTACGTGATGTATGGCTGGTGGTCCGAGGTTGTCCACGAAAGCAACACAGGCGACCATACGCCGGTTGTCCAGATCGGCCTGCGCTACGGTGTGGTGCTGTTCATCATGTCCGAAGTGATGTTCTTTGCCGCTTGGTTCTGGAGCTTCTTCAAGCACGCGCTCTACCCGATGGGGCCTGAAAGCCCGATGGTTGACGGCCAGTTCCCCCCTGCGGGCATCGAAACATTCGATCCATGGCACCTGCCGCTGATCAACACGCTGATCCTGCTCTGCTCGGGCGCGGCCGCGACATGGGCGCACCACGCGATGGCTCATGAAAACAACCGCCAGGACATGAAGTGGGGCCTTATTCTGGCCGTCGCTCTCGGTGTCCTCTTCACGGGCTTCCAAGCCTATGAATACAGCCACGCCGCCTTCGGCTTTGCAGGCAACATCTACGGTGCAAACTTCTTCATGGCGACCGGCTTTCACGGCTTCCACGTTGTGATCGGCACCATCTTCCTGGCCGTTTGCCTCTTCCGCCTTCAGGCGGGCCACTTCACGCCCCAAAGCCACGTCGGCTTTGAAGCGGCGGCGTGGTATTGGCACTTTGTGGATGTGGTCTGGCTTTTCCTTTTCGCCAGCGTCTACATCTGGGGCCAGTAAGGCCTGACGCCTCCGGGCAGACCTCTTTGCAAGCGCCCCGCCTTTTCGCGGGGCGTTTCGCGTTTGAGCCCTTGCACCCCGGCCCCCTCTCGCCCTACTCATTCGCTATGAAACACAACTGGCCTTTCCTCGTTCTGTCCGCCCTCGTGCTCGCCCTTCTGGTGAGCCTTGGCAACTGGCAGCTCGCCCGCAAAGCCGAAAAAGCAGCCTATATCGCCGCCATCCAAGCCCGCCTCAAAGCTGCGCCGGTGGCTGTTCCTGCCGCGCCTGATCCGGTGGCAGACCAGTTTCTTGCGGTGCAGGCCACTGGCCGCTTCACAGGTGGTGATATCCGTGTGCTGGTTTCGACCCGCGACTATGGCGCAGGCTACCGGATTGTGCAGGCGTTCGAGACCGGGGGCCGCCGCCTGCTCGTTGATCGCGGCTATATCCGGGTGGCTGACAAAGACGCCCCGCGCCCCGCCGGCGATGCAACCGTTGAGGGCAATCTGCACTGGCCAGAGGAGCGCGACAGCTACACCCCGGAGAACGATCTGGCCGGCAACACATGGTATGCCCGCGATGTGGCCGCACTGGCCGCGGCATTGAACACAGAAGAGGTGCTTGTCGTGGCACGCTCCGAGGCCCCCAAATCGGCGCACATCCTGCCGCTGCCGCTTGACACAAGCACAATCCCGAACCGCCATTTGGAATACATCATCACATGGTATGGATTGGCCGCCGTTTGGGTGCTAATGACCGTCTACTTTCTGAAACGCCGAAGCGCGAAAGCGAAACAATGAATTATATCTCGACCCGCGGCCAAGCGCCTGAACTTTCCTTTGAAGACGCCATGCTCACCGGCCTTGCCCGCGATGGCGGGCTTTATCTGCCCGATACGATCCCGACGCTCTCCCCAGACGAGATCGCCGCCTTGGCTGGCCTGTCCTATGAAGAGACCGCTTTTGCCATCATGCGCCCCTTTATCGGCGAGACATTTTCTGACGCGCAGTTCAAAGAGCTGATCGCCAAAGCCTATGCCGGCTTCGGTCACGCCGCCCGCGCGCCGCTGGTGCAGCTCGGCGCAGGGCACTTTTTGCTCGAGCTGTTCCACGGCCCGACACTGGCCTTCAAAGACTTCGCCATGCAGATCATCGGCCAGATGTTTCAGGCCGCGCTCAGCCGCTCGGGCAAGCGGATCACCATTGTCGGGGCCACCTCGGGCGACACAGGCTCCGCCGCGATCGAGGCCTTTCGCGGGCTGTCCAATGTCGATGTGTTTATTCTTTACCCCCATGGCCGCGTCTCTGAGGTTCAGCGCCGCCAGATGACAACCCCGAGCGAAAGCAATGTCCACGCCCTCGCTGTGACAGGTGACTTTGATGACTGTCAGGCGCGCGTGAAAGATATGTTCAACGACTTTGCCTTCCGCGACGGCGTGTCACTTGCAGGGGTCAATTCGATCAACTGGGGCCGCGTGCTCGCGCAGGTGGTTTATTACTTCTCCTCCGCCGTGGCCCTTGGCGCGCCCCACCGCAAAGTCAGCTTCACCGTGCCCACAGGCAACTTCGGTGACATTTTCGCAGGCTATATCGCCAAGCGCATGGGTCTGCCGATTGAGCGCCTCGTTGTGGCGACAAACCAGAACGATATCCTGCACCGCTGCCTCTCCACGGCAGAGTATCGCCCCGATGGCGTCACCCCCTCGATCAGCCCCTCGATGGACATTCAGGTCAGCTCCAATTTCGAACGCGCCCTGTTTGAGGCCTATGGCCGCGACGCCGCTCCCGTCGCGCAGCTCATGGCCGAGCTGAAGCAGTCGGGCTTCTCCGTCAGCCAGGGCGCGCTGCAAGCCCTGCGCGAAAGCTATGACAGCGGCAATTGCTCGGAGGCCGAAACCAGCGAGACAATCAAGCGCACTCTGGCCGAAACGGGCGAGCTGCTGTGCCCGCATTCCGCCATCGGCGTCAAAGTGGCCGAAGAACACCTCGCGCCCGACACGCCGATGATCACACTGGCCACCGCGCATCCTGCCAAATTCCCCGATGCGGTCGAAGCGGCCACAGGCATCCGCCCGCCGCTGCCGCCCCGCATGGCCGATCTTTTTGAGCGCGAAGAGCGCGTCACCCGCGTCGAGAATGATCTCGTCGCCCTGCAAACCCTTATCAAAGAACGGATCGCGCATTGAGCATCCAGACGCACACTCTCCCCAACGGCTTTCGCATCGTCACCGAGCATATGCCCGGCCTTCAGTCTGCCTCTGTCGGCATCTGGATCACCGCAGGCGCCCGCAACGAGACGCTCAAACAAAACGGCATCGCACATTTTCTGGAGCACATGGCCTTCAAAGGCACCAAGACGCGCTCGGCCCTCGACATTGCCGAGGCGATTGAAAATGTTGGCGGCTATATCAACGCCTACACCAGCCGCGAAACCACAGCCTATTACGCACGCGTTCTGGCGGGCGATGTGCCGCTCGCCGTTGACGTGATCGGCGATATTCTGGTGAACCCGGTGTTTGACCCCCGCGAAATCGAGATCGAACGTGGCGTGATCCTGCAAGAAATCGGACAGGCCCTTGATACGCCTGACGATGTGATCTTTGACTGGCTTCAGGAAGAAGCCTACCCCGATCAGGCTCTTGGCCGCACCATCCTTGGCCCAAGCGAGCGCATCAAGGCTTTCTCGCGTGACAATCTCAAAGACTTTGTCGCCCAGTATTATGGCCCCGAAAATATGATACTCTCGGCCGCTGGCGGCGTCGATCATGACGCGCTCGTCAAACAGGCCGAGGCGCTGTTTTCTGCTATGCCGCGTGGCAATGCCCCCAAAGAGACGCCGGCGCATTTTACAGGCGGCGAGCGCCGTGTTGTCAAAGACCTTGAGCAAGCCCACCTCGCCTTGGGCTTTGAAGGCCCGACCTATCGTGATGACGCGATCTTTACCGCACAGATTTATGCCTCCGCCCTTGGCGGCGGTATGTCCTCGCGGCTGTTTCAGGAGATTCGCGAAAAACGGGGGCTGTGCTATACGATTTTCGCCTCCGCCGGCGCTCATGCCGATACCGGGATGATGACAATCTACGCTGGCACCTCGGGCGAGCAAGTTGGCGAGCTGGCCGAAATCACTCTGGCCGAAATGGCCCGCGCGGCTGACGATATGTCAGATGTCGAGGTCGACCGCGCCCGCGCGCAAATGAAGGCGGGAATGCTGATGGGCCTTGAAAGCCCCTCCAGCCGCGCCGAGCGCCTGGCCCGCATGACACAGATCTGGGGCCGCGTGCCCGATCTTGACGAAGTGGTCGAAAAAATTGATGCGGTCAGCCGCCAGAGCGTGCGCGACTTCGGCGCCGAGATGGCAACATCGGCCAAAACCGCTGTTGCGCTTTATGGTCCCGTCGAGGGCGCGCCCGAGCTTGGCACCCTCTTGCAAAAGCGGGCCGCCTAATGCTCATGCGGGCGCGCAAAAAGCTGAGGCTCCAAACCGAGCGCCTCACACTGCGCGCCCCCGTTCATTCCGATTTTCACAGCTGGTCCACACTGCGCCACGAGTCCGAGGCCTATCTGACCCCTTGGGAGCCAAGCTGGAACATCGACCACCTGTCGCGCCGCGCCTTTACCAACCGTGTCTATTGGGCACAGCGCTCCATGTCAGGCGATACCGCGCTCCCGCTCTTCATTTTCCGCCGCGCCGATCAACAGCTCATAGGCGCAATCACCATCGACAATATCCGCCGCGGCCCGGCCCAAGCCGCCACCGTCGGGTATTGGACAGGCCAGAGCTTTGCGCGTCAGGGCTTCATGCATGAAGCTCTCACAGCCGTCGTGCACCACGGCTTCCACGTGATGGATCTGAGCCGGATAGAGGCCGCCTGCCTGCCGGAAAACACCCCGTCGCGCGGCCTGCTTGAGCGCTCCGGCTTCAAATACGAAGGCGTCGCGCAAAGCTATCTCCAAATCAACGGGCGCTGGCGCACCCATGTCTTATATGCCGCCCTCAGGATGGACCGTCGCGGCAAAACAGATATAGGCTAGGGCAATGCTCACAGACCTCACACCAGACCTGCTCACACAGCTTGACGTGCGCCTCCCCTCAGGCACCCTGCGCGAGGCAGCGCCACGCTATCTTGAGGAGCCACGCGCCAAATGGCAGGGCGTCGCCGCCGCCGTGGCGGCCCCCAAAACAGCAGAAGAGGTCAGCACAATCCTGCGCTTTTGCACAGAGCACCGCATCGCACTGATCCCTTATGGCGGCGGCACAGGCCTTGTCGGCGGACAAGTCACAAGTTCGGGCGCCCCCCTGCTTCTCTCGCTTGAACGCATGAACAGCATTCGCGAACTCCACCCCAGCGAAAACGTGATCGTCGTTGAGGCCGGCTGCACGCTTCAGGCCGTGCAGGACGCAGCCGAGCAGGCCAACCGTCTGTTTCCGCTCTCTATCGGCTCCAAAGGCACAGCCCAGATCGGCGGCAACCTCGCGACAAATGCGGGCGGAATCAATGTTTTGCGCTATGGCAATGCCCGCGATCTGGCGCTTGGCCTCGAAGCCGTTCTGCCCGATGGCAGCATCTGGAACGGCCTCACCCGTCTGCGCAAAGACAACACAGGCTATGACCTGCGCAATCTGCTGATCGGCTCCGAAGGCACCCTTGGTATCATCACAGCCGCCGCGCTCAAGCTGTTTGCCCGCCCCGCCCAGACGGGCACGGCGCTCTTTGCCGTGACAAGCCCCGAGGCCGCGCTCACATTGCTCGCCCGGCTGCGCGACATCGCCGGCGAAAGCATCAGCGCCTTTGAGCTGTTGCACCGCCAAGGGCTTGAATTTGTCGCCGAAACACTGCCCGGGCAGCGCCTGCCTTGGCCCGATCCGCCCGAATGGATGGTGCTCACAGAGCTTGGCCTTGCCCGCGGGCCAACACCGCAAGCGCTGTTTGAAGAGCTGTTTGAAATTGCCTTGGAGGAGGGTCTCGCAGAGGACGGCATCATCGCCCAGAGCGAAGGCCAGTCCGCCGAGCTATGGGGCCTGCGCGAGGCGATTCCCATCGCCAACAAAAACATCGGCGGCATCTCAAGCCATGATATTTCCCTGCCGCTGAGCGCTATTCCCGCCTTCATCCCCCGCGCCACAGAGGCTCTGGCCGCCCATGGTGCCTATCGGATCAACTGCTTTGGCCATCTGGGCGACGGCAACCTGCACTTCAATGTCTACCCCCCCAAAGGGGCCGAGCGGGCCGCCTACAAAGGGGCCGCAAGCGCTGTGCAAGACATTGTTCATGACATCACGGTCGAGATGGGCGGCTCGTTTTCGGCCGAGCACGGGCTTGGCCGCCTCAAAGCCGCCGATCTGGAGCGCTACGGCGCGCCCGCCAAACTGGCCGCAATGCACAGCATCAAAGCCGCGCTTGACCCGCTGGGGATTATGAATCCGGGCGCCGTTTTGCGCGGGAAAAGTTAAAACGATTCAGAAGCTGTTAACCATCCCAAGGTAATGATGATTCTTGTAAGAGAACGGAGTCACAATGCCTGAAGGTTTACATCCTTCCACTCACCCCCCACTCCCACCCACCACGGAAGATGATCGGGTGTTGTGGCTTCGTCTCTTACGCTCCCATCGTGTCGGAATCGCGACGTTTTTCCGCCTCTTGTCAGAGCACGGCAGCGCCGCCGCAGCCCTCTCTGCCCTTCCCGAGATTGCCCGCGCCGCCGGCGTGGAGCGCTATAAGGCCTGCGCCGAAGAGGCCGCCCGCGCCGAGCTGACCCGCGGTGCCGAGGCGGGCGCCAGTCTGCTGTGTTACGGCGCGCCGGAGTATCCTGAGGCGCTCTATGATCTTTCCGATCCGCCCCCCCTTCTCTGGGCGCGCGGGGACATTTCCCTTCTCAACAAACCCTCGATCGGCATGGTCGGGGCGCGCAATGCCTCCTCTCTGGGCGGGCGTACCGCACGGATGCTTGCCTCGGAGCTGTCCAAGACAGGCTATGTCATCGTTTCGGGCCTCGCGCGCGGCATTGATACCGCCGCCCATCTCGCCAGCCTTGAGGGCGGCACCATCGCGGTGCTCGCGGGCGGCGTTGATGTGATCTACCCCTCTGAAAACGCCCATCTCGCCCGTGATATTTCACAAAAGGGTCTGTTGATCAGCGAGCAGCCGATGGGCCTTGCGCCGCAAGCGCGCCATTTTCCGCGCCGCAACAGGCTGATTTCGGGCCTCTCGAGCGGTCTTGTGGTTGTCGAGGCCGCTGCCAAATCGGGCAGCCTGATCACGGCCCGCAACGCGCTGGATCAGGGCCGCGAGGTGCTCGCCGTGCCGGGGCATCCCTTTGATGCCCGCGCCTCTGGCTGCAATATGCTGATCCGCGATGGGGCCACGCTTGTGCGCTCTGCCAGCGATGTTCTTGAAACCCTCGCGCCCCTTGTCCCCGCCGCGCAGACGGCCCAGCCCGCGCTGGCGCTCGATATTCCCCCGCCCCCGCCCGAGCGGCGCGGCCTCGCAGAAACCGCCGCGTTACACCAGCAAATCCTGTCGCGCCTCGGCCCCTCTCCCCTTCCCGAAGACCAGCTCATTCGCGATCTGGCCGCGCCGGCCTCTCTCGTCGGACCGGCCCTTGTCGAGCTTGAGCTCGACGGTAAAATCAACCGCGCCGCAGGCGGTCTGCTGACAAAAGAGCTGGAAAACCTGCCCCAGTAAGCGGCGATAAACGCGCTTTTCCGGTTGAACCAAAATCACCGCATTGACATTCCCTATGCGCTGGCCACATTTTGCGCGGCCACCGAGTGCGCGAATTTGAGAGGAAGTTTATGCCCGTAGTTGTTGTCGAATCCCCGGCCAAGGCCAAAACGATCAATAAATATTTGGGGTCCGATTACACCGTTCTGGCCTCCTATGGCCATGTGCGTGATCTGCCGCCCAAAGACGGATCGGTCGACACCGAGAATGATTTTGACATGACATGGGAAGTCGGCGTCGACAGCCGCAAACACGTCAAAGCCATTGCCGATGCGCTCAAAACCGACCCGAACCTTATTCTCGCAACCGACCCCGACCGCGAGGGAGAGGCGATCAGCTGGCATCTGGAAGAGGCCCTTCGCAAGCGCAAGGCGATCAAAAAAGACACCCCCGTGAGCCGCGTGGTCTTCAACGCGATCACCAAGGCCGCTGTCACCGAAGCCATGCAAAACCCCCGCGAAATCGACGCGCCGCTGGTAGAGGCCTATCTCGCCCGCCGCGCGCTGGATTATCTCGTCGGCTTCAATCTCTCCCCCGTGCTCTGGCGCAAGCTGCCCGGCGCGCGCTCTGCCGGCCGCGTGCAGTCGGTCTGCCTGCGCCTCATTGTCGAGCGCGAAATGGAAATCGAGGCGTTCAACCCGCAAGAATACTGGACTGTCAAAGCCCTGCTCAGCACAGCCCGCGGCCAAGACTACGAGGCCCGCCTCACTGTGCTGGCTGGCAAGAAACTCGAGAAATTTGACATCTCAAACGCCACCCAAGCCGAGCTTGCGGTGCAGGCCATTCAGAGCCGCGAGCTGTCGATCACATCGGTCGAAGCCAAACCCGCCGCGCGCAACCCCTCCGCGCCGTTTATGACCTCCACGCTCCAGCAGGAGGCCTCCCGCAAGTTCGGCATGGGTGCGCGCGCCTGTATGAGCACCGCCCAGCGCCTCTATGAAGCAGGTCACATCACCTATATGCGAACCGACGGGATCGACATGGCCCCCGAAGCGGTGAGCGAGGCCCGCGCCGCCATCGCCGCGCGTTTTGGCGAAAAATATGTGCCCAAAGAGCCGCGCATCTACAAGAACAAAGCCAAGAACGCCCAAGAAGCGCACGAATGTATCCGCCCCACCAATCTCGAGGCCGACGCCGCAGCACTCAAGCTGCGCGATGCCGACCAGGCCAAGCTCTATGACCTGATCTGGAAGCGCACGCTCGCCTGCCAGATGGAAAGCGCCCGCATGGAGCGCACCACGGTCGAAATCGGCTCACAAGATGAGCAGGTTGGCCTGCGCGCCACCGGTCAGGTTGTTTTGTTTGACGGATTCATGGCTGTTTATGAAGAGGGCCGCGACGATGCTGTTGTGGATGACGATGACAAGCGCCTGCCCCAGATCAGTCAAGGCGAAGCCGCGCCCAAAAAATCGGTCACGCCCGAGCAGCATCATACCCAGCCGCCGCCCCGCTACACCGAGGCGACGCTGGTCAAGCGCATGGAAGAGCTGGGCATTGGCCGCCCCTCGACCTACGCCAGCGTGATCACCACGATTCAGGATCGCGAATATGTGCGCAAAGAACAAAACCGCCTCTTCCCGGAAGACAAGGGCCGTATTGTAACGATCTTTCTGCTGAATTTCTTTCGCAAATATGTCGGCTATGAGTTCACATCTTCGCTGGAAGACGAGCTTGACGATGTCTCCGCCGGCAACCGCGATTATAAGAAAGTGCTCGAGCGCTTCTGGCGCGACTTTTCCGCCGCGATTGCCGAAACAAGCGAGCTGCGCATCTCCGAAGTGCTCGATGTGCTCGATGAGGCGCTCGCACCGCAGCTCTATCCGCCGCGCGAAGACGGATCCGATCCGCGCCTCTGCCCCAAATGTGGCAGTGGCCAGTTGCACCTCAAATCCTCGCGCACCGGCGGCTTTGTCGGCTGTGGCAACTACCCCGAATGCACCTACACCCGCCCCATCGCAGGCGAGGGCGCCGATGGCGACGAGCGCGTGCTCGGCGAGGATGCAGGCGATGAGATCTGGCTCAAGTCGGGCCGCTTTGGCCCCTATGTGCAGCGCGGCGAGCCAACGCCCGAGAACAAGAAACCGCCCCGCGCCTCTCTGCCCAAGGGCTGGCAAAAAGACGAGATGGACCTTGCAAAGGCGCTCACCCTTCTCAGCCTGCCCCGCCAGATCGGCGAACACCCCGAAGGCGGCATGATCAGCTCGAACTTTGGCCGCTTTGGCCCCTATGTGATGCACCAGCTCCCCGACGATGCTAAGCCGACCTATGCCAACCTCAAAGACCCCAATGATGTCTTTGAGCTGGGCATGAACCGCGCGGTCGAGCTTCTGGCCGAAAAGCGCGCCAATCCGGGGCGAGGCCGCTCGGCGGCGGCCAAGCCGCTCAAGGAACTGGGCGAGCACCCCGAGAGCGGCGGCGCTGTCAATGTCATGGAAGGCCGCTATGGCCCCTACGTGAAGTGGGAAAAGGTCAATGCAACCATTCCCAAAGACGTCGAGGCCTCTGATGTGACCATGGAGCAGGCTGTCGAATGGATCGCCGAAAAGGCGGCCAAGGGCGGCAAAAAGAAAGCCGCGCCCAAGAAAAAAGCCGCCGCAAAGAAGCCCGCAGCGAAAAAGCCGGCGGCGAAAAAAGCGGCGCCCAAAAAAGCGACGGCGAAAAAAGACTAAACAGCATGGCAGGGCCGGCCCCGGGGCGCCTAAGTAGAAACCCTGCCATGATTGACACTTCTGCGCGCGCGCGCCAAAACTCGGCCAACCATATTCCTCAGGAGTTATCCCATGAAAAAAGTCTACGGATCAGCCGCCGAAGCGCTGGACGGCCTTCTCTTTGACGGTATGTTCATTGCCTCCGGCGGGTTCGGTCTTTGCGGCCTGCCAGAGCTTTTGTTGCAGGCCATCAAAGACGCTGGCACCAAAGATCTCACCTTCGCCTCAAACAATGCCGGCGTTGACGACTTTGGCATCGGCATTTTGCTTCAAACCCGGCAAGTGAAGAAAATGATTTCCTCATATGTCGGCGAAAATGCCGAGTTTATGCGCCAGTATCTCTCTGGCGAGCTTGAGCTTGAGTTCAACCCCCAAGGCACATTGGCCGAGCGCCTGCGCTCGGGCGGCTGCGGCATCCCCGGCTTTTACACTAAAACAGGCGTCGGAACGGTGATTGCCGATGGCAAAGAGCATAAAGATTTTCCGACAGGCCCAAATGGCCAGGATGAAACCTATATCCTGGAAACCGGCCTCTTCGCCGACCTCGCTGTTGTAAAAGCCTGGAAAGCCGACGCCACAGGCAACCTCGTCTTCCGCAAAACCGCGCGCAACTTCAATCCGCCGGCTGCCATGTCAGGCAAAATCTGCGTCGCTGAAGTCGAGGAAATCGTGCCAACAGGCTCGCTTGACCCTGATCACATTCACCTGCCCGGCATCTACGTGCACCGCATCATTCAAGGCGATCACGAGAAACGCATCGAGCAACGCACAGTACGGAGCGCATAATATGTGGGATCGCAATCAAATGGCGGCACGCGCCGCACAAGAGCTGCAAGACGGCTGGTATGTAAATCTGGGCATCGGCATTCCGACGCTCGTGAGCAACTACATCCCCGAGGGCATTGAAGTAACCCTTCAGTCCGAAAACGGTATGCTCGGCATGGGGCCGTTTCCGATCGAAGGCGAAGAAGATGCCGATTTGATCAACGCAGGCAAACAAACCATCACAGAGCTGCCCCAGACCGCCTATTTTGACAGCGCGCAGAGCTTTGGCATGATCCGTGGTGGCAAGATCGCCATGGCCATTCTGGGCGCAATGGAAGTCGCCGAGAACGGCGATCTGGCCAACTGGATGATCCCCGGCAAGCTCGTCAAAGGCATGGGCGGCGCGATGGATCTTGTGGCCGGGGTGGGCCGTGTGGTTGTGGTCATGGACCACACCAACAAACATGGCGAAAGTAAAGTCCTCAAGGAATGCACCCTGCCACTCACCGGCAAGGCCGTTGTCGACCGCATCATCTCCAATCTCGGGGTGCTTGATGTCGTGGAAGGCGGGCTGAAAATCGTCGAGCTGGCCGATGGCGTGACAGAAGACGAAATGCGCGCGGCGACACAGGCCACACTGGTCTGATCTCCTCTGCGGCGAGCACAAAGGCGGGTCTCCTCGGAGGCCCGCTTTTTTCTTGGCCAAACCGCGCGACACATCAAGCGCAAAGGAAGCGGCCTGATGCTCTGCCTCCCCCGATCCGATAGAGGCTGGCCGCGGTCTTACGGCCAAAAGCAGGCTCGCCGGACCCGCGCGCCCCGCGCGCCACATACCCCGCCCGTCAGGGCAAAACCGTCACAGCCATCACTTGGCCTGCGCCATCGCGAAGTTGAAGACACAGCCGTCACTTGCCAGTTCCGGCGGCGTCAGACAAAGCCCCCGCGCCGTTTTGAACGCGGCAAGCACCTTGGGCACATAATCGCGCGTCTGCGCATAGTCCGGCACACCGCCGGCGCGCTTCACAGCGTTTTCACCCGCATTATAACTCGCCAAAACAAGAATAGGGTCGCGGTCAAACGTCTTCATCAACACATCAAGATACGCCACGCCCCCCTTGATATTCTGCGCAGGTTGAAACGCATCCGTGACCCCGAAGCGCTCCGCCGTGACGGGCATAAGCTGCATCAACCCCTGCGCCCCCGCCGCGCTCACAGCGTTCACCCGTCCGCCGCTCTCAATCGCAATCACCGCAAGCACAAGCGCAGGCGACACCTCGGTGCCGATCGTCGCCTTCAAAATATCCACCCCCCGCCGCTCGACAATCCCGCGCAAGAGGTCAAGCCGGGGGGTCGCAACACGCCTGCCGCCCGGCCCGTTGCTCACGCTCACCAGCGCAGGCGCAAGCCGTCCGGGGGCGCTCTCAGCAAGGCTTGGCGAAATCCTGTCCCAGAACCAGCTATAGGAGCCGGTCGGTTGGCGCGGGGCCGGCGCGCGCGCCGCGTCGGGCGTGGCGGGCGTGGCAGGCTTGGGCGTTGCGGGCGGCATAAGGCCACTGCTCTTGCCGCGCTGGCGCTCAAGATCGGCTGCATTTATCTGAATGGTAATCTTGTTCTTCGCCCCCGCCTTGAGCGGCTTCACCGTCTTGAAGGTAAAATCACGAAACTGCGCAGGCTGATCAGCCAGCACAGGCGGCGCGCTCAGTAGCGCGAGAAGACTCATTACACATATGGCCCGCATTTTTGCGTTCTGCTCTGCCTGTTACTCTTCCAAACTATCGCAGACTCTTTCAATTTGAACCAGTCTGACAGCTCTTTTCACATCAAATTTGCGGCAAAATTACCCGTTCCATCAAAATGCACCGGCTTTTCAGACAAAAAGGCGCAAATTTTATTGTTGAATATCAGTTAACTAACCTACCGCCGCCGGATTGCACCCAAATGTGCTGAAATTGCTTAATTCGTGCCCAATTCCTGCCGTTTTCCACTGGCTATATCTGCCCATACCGAAACGGTGGTGAGCCAAAGAGAGAGCGCCCATCAAATGACCGCAAGGTAGGACAAACCTAAATGATCCTTTGGAGGGACATACGATGATGAATTTTTTCAAGAACTTCCGTAAAGACGAAGACGGCGCGGTGACAGTTGACTGGGTGGTTCTCACAGCCGCCGTTGTTGGCCTCGCAGTTGCCGCTTACTCGTCGATCCAGACAGGCGCGTCAGACCTGACATCGCGCACAAACACCTATATGGATCGCCAAAACCCTGGCAGCTTCCGCTAAGTTTGCAAAAAGTGTTGCGCCGCCCTTCGGTGGGGAGGGGCGGCCCCCGCTTATTTTGCTTCCGCTTTTTTCTGCTCCCTTTTTAGACTCCGGAGGCAAATCCAGTGTTGCCAACGATCAAACATTTTTTCAAACGTGATGATGGCGCCGTAACGGTCGATTGGGTCGTTCTGACAGCCGCGGTTGTCGGGCTGCTCGCAGCAGGCTACGGCATGATGCGCCAAGGCACAGCAGATCTGGCAGACGGCACATCCGACTATATGATCAGCAAGGACGCAGGCCAGTTCTAAGGCCCGCCCCCGCATTTCGTAGATGCCCGCTGGCACCACCAGCGGGTTTGTCGTTTTGAAAGCGTCCCGCAGATTTCACGATATCACCCCGCATCCAACACCTTCCTGCCACATTCCCGGGTTAATCATGCGCCAAGGCGCGGCCTCTTTGAGCCGCCCACATCAAACTTGAGGAAGAGATCATGCGAGCCGTTTTCGGATTGGTACTCATAGCAGGCATCGCCCTCGCGGGCTTTGCTGTCTACATGGCGAAAGGTTACATCGACAGCACGCAGAGCGCGCTGGCCGCAGCAGAAGCCAACAGCGGTATGATCGACACTGTCGAGATTTTCGTTTCAAAAAAATCCGTCAAATATGGCGATAGCCTCGCCGCCGAAGATGTGCGCTTGGTGCCATGGCCCCGCAGGTCGGTCCCCGAAGGTGCCTATACTGTCCCGACCGATCTTTTCCCGCAGGGGTTTGACAAGCCGCGCGCCGTATTGCGCTCGATCGAGCCGGGCGAAGCCATTCTGACAGTCAAGCTCACAGAAGCCGGCCAGCAGGCAGGGCTGACCTCCCTGCTCCAGCCCGGCCAGCGCGCCTTCACCATCGAGGTTGATGTCACATCCGGGGTCTCCGGCTTTCTGCGTCCGGGCCATTCGGTCGATGTCTACTGGACAGGTCTGGTCCAAAACAGCCAGCGCAGCGCCGAGGTCACCAAACTGATCCAGTCAAGCCTGCCGCTGATCGCGATAGACCAATCCGCCAATGAAGAGGTCGAAAGTTCGGGCATCGCCCGCACCGTGACAGTCGCCGTCTCCGCACAGCAGGTCGCCTCGCTGGCGCAGGCCCAATCCACAGGCCGCCTGTCGCTGTCGCTCATCGGCTCGGGAGACGCCCGCACAAACGAGGTGATCGAGGTCGATCAAAACGCATTGCTCGGTCTGACCGAAGTCGAAGCGCCGCTCGAAGTGCAGGAAGAAAAGATCTGCACCATCCGCACGAGGCGCGGCGCTGAAGTGGTCGAAATCGAGATCCCCTGCACCAATTGAAGCCCGCCAAAGGCAGCTCCCAAAGAGGCTCCGCACCTGCGGGGCCTTGTCTCTGTTGGCGGGGCAAACTGCGTGGCTGTTGCCTCAGATCAACATAAACAAAACAGATGAACGCTTTGATTCTTGCAAAAAAAAGCAAACTAACGCATGGTCGCGGCAATAAAGGGCAAAAAGCCCATTGGGTAATGTGATCAGAGAGGCAGGTCACAATGATATTGAGCAGATTTTTCAAAGCAACAGTCGCAAGCATCGCACTCGCACTGGCAACAGCTCCAACCGCAAGCATGGCCGAGTCCCTGCGCGTGGTCAAACGCGGCACATCAAGCACGCTTGAAGTGCCCATGAACCGCGCAGTTGTCGTCGAGAGCGATCAGCCCTTCGCAGAGCTGAGCATCGCAAATCCCGCGATTGCAGATATTTCGTCGCTGTCGGACCGCACAATCTATGTGCTCGGCAAGGCCCCGGGCCTGACGACCCTGACCATTCTGGACGCCAACGGCCGCCTCATCACAAACGTGGATGTGCGCGTTGCCTCTGATATCACCGAATTCAAAGAGCGCCTGCGCCAAATTCTCCCCGGCGAGAAAATCGAAGTGCGCACCGCCAATGACGGCATCGTGCTTTCGGGCACAGTCTCCTCGGCGGCCCGCCTCCAGCGCGCCCTTGATCTGGCCGAGCGCTATGCGCCCGAGCGGGTGTCAAACCTCATGGTTGTCGGTGGGATCCAGCAAGTCATGCTCAAAGTGCGCTTTGCCGAAATGCAGCGCACCGTGTCCAAGTCGCTCAGCTCCTCGCTGTCGCTCAACGGCAGCGCAGCCGGCGGCAACCTCGGCATCAACGGCGGCACCAACACAACAAACAACTCCGGCGCCATTTCAACAGCCCTCGGCGGCGCCGTGCCCAGCCTCAATGAAAACAACGGCGCAATGCTGTTTGGCTTCAATGCCGGTTCGGTTCAGGTCGGCGTTCTGCTGGAAGCCCTTGAAACAAAAGGCGTTGTGCGCACTCTGGCCGAGCCAAACCTGACCGCTCTGTCAGGTCAGGAGGCCAAATTCCTCGCGGGCGGAGAATATCCGATCCCTGTGGCGCAAGAAGGCGGCACCGTCTCGGTCGAATACAAGCCCTTCGGTGTCGAGCTGAATTTCGTCCCCCGCGTGGTAGATGGCGACCTGATCAACCTCGAGCTGGAAGCCGCCGTTTCCTCGATTGATCCCAACAACGGCGCAACCTTCAACAACTTTACCGTTGATGCCTTCAAACGCCGCGAAACCAAAACAACAGTCGAGTTGCGCGATGGCGAGAGCTTTGCGATCGCCGGACTTTTGCAAGATGATTTCCGTGACACCGCCGGTCAGGTGCCCTGGCTCGGCGATCTGCCCGTGCTCGGCGCGCTGTTCCGCAGTGCCGACTACAACCGCCAGCAATCCGAGCTTGTGATCATCATCACAGCCCACCTCGTGACGCCCACACGCGGCGAAGCCCTCGCCCTTCCCACCGATCGTGTGCGCCCGCCCTCCGAAAAAGACCTGTTCCTGCATGGCCGCGTTGCCAATACTGGCGAACAAGGCGGCGTCGTCGGAGAGGTTGCAAAACAGGACTTCAGCGGCTCTTATGGTTATGTGATGGAGTAAGGGACATGGTGGGGCTTATGAAAAAACCAATGACGCGAAACGCGCTTGTCGCTTTGGCGGCCTTTACGGCACTCACGGCCTGTTCCTCAAACAACCAAGCCATGATGCGCTTTGAAAGCGAAGCAGGCGTTCTTTTGGGCGGTCGCGACTTTGGCAACGCAACGATGAACAACACCCAGATCATGTCTGGCGAAAAGTCTTATGCCATTGATCTGGCAAACAGATTTGCCGCCGAAGTGATCACAACGGTTCACTTTGCCTTCAATTCTTCACAGCTCGACGCCGGCGCGCAAGATGCGCTGCGTGAGCAGGCCAACTGGATCCGCCAGTTCCCGGAGATCACCTTCCGCGTCTTTGGCCATGCCGATGCCCCCGGCTCAAACAGCTATAACAAATCGCTTGGTCTGCGCCGCGCCAAGGCCGTTGTGGCCTTTCTCGCGACCCAGGGCATCAGCCAAAGCCGCCTCGAAGCGGTCTCCTCGCTCGGCGAAACACAGCCCCTCGTGGCCACAGAAGGCCGCGAGCGCCGCAATCGCCGCGCCGTGACAGAAGTCTCGGGCTTTGTGCGCAGCCACCAATCGGTGCTGGATGGCAAATTCGCCCAAATCATCTATCGCGACTATGTGACAGGGGCGGGCGCCGAAACAACTCTCACCGGCATCACAGGTGGCGATCTGTCCACCTCCGAATAGCAAAATGGCGGAGTGGTCCGGCTCCGCCCCTCCCCCGACCTTGGCCCAATCTTGGCCCAGTCTTCGTCCAGTCTTCGTCCAGTCTTGGCCCAGTCTTCCCGCGGCCTCGCGGCACAGCTCGTGGCTCCCGCGCGTCCAAACTGGCCGCAATAATCGCAGAAAAGCAGGGATTTAGCCCCATTTCTGCCCCAGTCTAAAGCGATATTTTCTCAAAAGAAGTGGTGTGTCTTGCCAAAAGCAAGCCGCCGAGTCGCAGGGTATCGGCGCAAAAAGCCCGCCTGTGCACTCAAAACGAGGAATGAGCCAATGACGCATTCAGACGCACAATCGCAAGAGCTTCCCCCGCTCAAAGCCGTCACGGTCAGCCGTGATGTGCAGAACTTTGATCTGCTGATCGAAGATATGGAAAGCGCATTGGGAGAAGCTTGGGGCGACATCGGATTCAAAGAAGCGCGTCACTTTTTCGAACAGCCCGAAGCCGAAGCCCTCGACTTTGTGGCGCTTGCGCTGGATGCCGAGGATGAAGACAAAACAATTTTCCTGAGCGAAATCGTCAAATCAGCCAAATCAAAAGGCTTTAAGGTCATCGTGATCGCCGAAGATGTCACGCCGGCCGCCCTTCACCAGCTTTTGCGCGACGGGGCCGACGAATTTGTGCCCTATCCCCTGCCCGAAGGCGAGCTTCACGCCGCCATCGACCGTCTCAAAGCGCCCGCAGCCGCCGCCGCAGTCGCCGCCGCGCCCGTAGCGGCCGGCCCCGGCAAAAAAGAAGGGGTGATCATCGCAACCCATGGCCTCGCAGGCGGCACAGGGGCCACAACGCTGGCCGTCAACCTCGCCTTCGAACTGGCCACAGTCGATAAGAAAAAGCCGCCCAAAGTTTGCCTGATTGATCTTGATCTCCAGTTCGGCTCGATCGCAACCTATCTTGATCTGCCCCGCCTTGAGCCGGTGTTCGAGCTTTGGACCGACACCGAAAGCATGGATGACGGGATGCTGAAAGACGCGCTTGTGGGCTTTGAAGACCGCCTCAGCGTCTTCACCGCGCCCTCCGACATGATCCCGCTTGATCTCATCACATCCGAAGATGTGACCCGCGTGCTCGATATGGCCGCGACACATTTTGACTATGTGATCGTCGATATGCCCAAAACCCTCGTGCAATGGTCGGAGGCTGTTTTGCGCAAGGCGGCGGTCTATTTTGCAATGCTCGAGCTTGATATGCGCTCGGCCCAAAACGCCCTGCGCCTCGTGCGCGCCCTTCAAGCCGAAGACCTGCCCGCCGACAAGCTGCGCTATGTGCTCAATCGCGGGCCGAAATTTACCGATCTCAATGGAAAATCCCGGATCAAGCGTATGGCCGAAAGCCTTGGCATCAAAATCGAGCTGGTGCTCTCTGATGGCGGCAAGCCAGTCACGCAAGGCGCCGATCATGGCCAGCCGCTGGCAAACACAGCCGCAAAGAACCCGCTGCGCAAAGACATCGCCAAACTGGCGAGCGATCTTCATGCGCTCGGCCAGTCCGAAGCCAAAGCCGCATAAAGGGGCGCACTGATGTTTTCACGCTACAAAAAAGACGGCACCACAGCCAAGAGCGGCCCCAAAAGCGCCAGCGTTACCCCCCTGCCGCAAAAGGCCGATGCGCCAGAGGATCTGACCCCCAAGCCCAAGCCACGCCTGCGCCGCCCGACCTCGGGCATCCCCGCTCAGGCCGGCCCGGTCGACAAAGAAGCCAAACGCCGCGAGCGGATTGGCGAGCTGAAGCTCGAGCTGCACCGCGAGCTGCTCGACAGCCTCAATCTGGCCGCGCTCGACACCGCATCAGAAGCAGACCTGCGCGCCGAGATCAACGCCATCACCGATGAGGTCCTCTCGGGCAAAAATGTCGTGCTCAACCGCGATGACCGCGCCACTCTGAACAAAGAGCTTTTTGATGAGGTCAAGGGCCTTGGCCCGCTCGAAACCCTCCTTCAGGACGAAACCGTCAACGATATTCTGGTGAACGGACCAAAGCAGATTTTTGTCGAGCGTGCCGGCAAGCTGATGCTCACCGACG
>JAHBAN010000162.1 GCA_018500075.1 Flavobacteriia bacterium
AAGCGCCAAAAACGCCGGAAGCGATACGCCGCGCCGCCGGTTTGACGGCAGAAGACATGGCTGCGCTACTCGGCATGGGCGACTATGGCTATGGCGCCTGGGAGCGCGGGACACGCACACCGGGTGGGCCGGCGCTCAAGCTTCTGGCCCTGATTGCCAGCGACCCCGGCAAGATGATCGCTGCGTTGCGCGCGGCCTAATCGTCTTCCATATTCTGGGCCGTGTCCGGCTCTGGCGCGGTGGCTGTGACATCAAAGCCGTGCTCCAGACAGCAGGCGGCATGGGCGGCCTGCATCTGGGCATAGGCCGGGTGGTCTGGCCCGAGGTCGCGGGTTTGCCACCAGTCTTTTGACAGATCAAACAGCTGGGTGGAGCCGTCTCCATAGCGGATGAAGCGGTATTTGCCTTTGCGCACGGCGGCGCTCTGATGCAGGAAGGTCGGCACGGCGCGGTCGGGGGCGCGTGCCCAGTCGATTTGGGGGCGCAGGGAGCGGCCAAGGCTCGCTGTGAGCGGGGGCAAGCCCAGATAGTCCATCACCGTCGGGCCGATATCAAGCAGCGCCACAGGGTCGCTGACCACTTGGGCAACGGGCTGGTCGGGGTCGTGGATGATCAGCGGCACATTGGCGACCTGCTCCCAGAGCGTATGTTTGCGAAAGCGGTTGCGCTCGCCAAGGTGCAGCCCGTGATCCGAGGCAATGATCACCAAGGTGGTGTCGGCAAAGCGGGAGGCTTTGAGCGCGTCCCAGATGCGGCCGAGCTGGTAATCTGTATGGCTGAGCGCGGAAAAGTAATTGCGCACGCTCTTGCGCCATTGCTTGAACTTGTCGGCGTTGAGATTTTGCGAATTGTGCAGCTCCATAAAGGCGCTTTCATCAAAGCCGTCGCGCCAGGCCTTCGGCTTTTTGAAGGCGGTCTCGGTATACATCTCCTTGAAGCGGCGCGGTGTGATCCAGGGGCCATGCGGGCCATAAAAGCCGACTTCGCGGTAAAACGGGGTGTCGCGGGCATAGTTTTTCAAAAACGAGCGGGCGGAATTGGCGGCTTGATGATCGTAAAAGCGCGGGTCGTCTTTTGGGTCTTTGGCTGCTTTGCCGCCGCGCAGCCCGCCAAACTCCATGCTGATGGCCTCGGGTATCTGCCAATCACCGCGGAACTTCTTGGGTTGGTCACAAAACAGGGTCTGGTGAATCTCTTCGGGCAGGGCGTCATAGCCTTGCATGACCTTGCCGCCCGACGAGCAGAAATAGCCCTCTTGTTTGAGCTTGTAGGGCCACAGTGCCTCGGGGGGGATTTTCTCGAAGTAGTGTTTGTAGGGGCCGGTGACGCCCGACTGATGCGGCGACAGGCCCGACATGAAGCTGGCGCGCGAGGGGCTGCACACGGGGGCCTGACAATAGGCGGCGTGAAAGGCAGTGGACTCGGCGCAGATCCGGTCCAGATTGGGCGTCTGGAGCGGCTCGCCAAAGGCTGTTTTATATTTCCAGAAGGCGACCGCATCATCAAATGTGATGAGCAGAACGTTTTTGCGCGCCGCTTGTGTCGGCATACTCTCACTCCACAACTCTATACCCCAAGCGCGGGCTTTGGCCCGTCTTGCGCCAGTGTTACCCCGCTTTGGGGGGCGGGTCTATCAAAGAAGCTTTCCGTCGGCGCTGATTTGGGCCAGATTGGACAGGTTAGGACAGGACAGTGTGATGCAGCCGTTGCCGTTTAGTATAATGACCAAGCCGATCGGGCCACGCTGCAACATTGACTGCACATATTGCTACTATCTCGAGAAAGAAAAGCTGTATCCGGATGAGAAAAAGTTCCGGATGTCTGAGGCTGTTCTGGAGCGGTATATCTCCCAGACCATTGCCGCGGCTCTGGAAAGCGGCATGGGAGAGGTTCACTTTGCCTGGCAGGGGGGCGAGCCGACGATGCTGGGTGTTGCGTATTTTCGCAAGATTGTCGCCCTGCAGAAAAAACATCTCCCCGCGGGGCTGGCGCTCGTCAATGCGCTGCAAACCAACGGGATCTTGCTAGATGACGCCTGGGGCGGCTTTCTGGCGGAGAACGGCTTTCTGGTCGGGCTGAGCCTGGATGGGCCGAAAGCTGTGCATGACAGATACCGCGTGGATCGCGCGGGGCGGCCCACGTTTGACGCGGTGATGCGCGGCCTTGAGGTGCTTCAGCGCTTTGATGTGGCGCATAATGCGCTCACAACCGTGCACCGCGCCAATGGTGGCAAGGGCCGCGAGATCTACCGCTTTTTGAAAGCCTGCGGGTTTGATCACATCCAGTTTATCCCGATTGTCGAGCGCAGCACCGGCGCCGGGCTGGCGGGCGCGCCACAGCAGGGCACGCCGCCCGACACCCGCGTCACAGAGTGGAGCGTGGCGGCGCGGGCCTATGGCAAATTTCTATGTGATGTCTTTGATCTTTGGGTCAAGGCTGATGTCGGGCGCGTCTCTGTGCAGTTTTTTGACGTGCAGCTTGGCCTCTGGATGGGGCGCCCGTCCGGGTTGTGCGTCTTTGCCAAGACCTGCGGCAAAAGTCTTGCGCTCGAACATGACGGCAGCCTCTATGCCTGCGATCATTATGTTTATCCGGACTACAGGCTTGGCGCGCTGGATGAGACGCCGCTGCGCGAGATGCTCTGGAGCGAGCGGCAGGTCGCGTTCGGGCAGGACAAAGAGGCCAGTTTGACAGCGCAGTGCCGCGCCTGCGCGTTTCGCTTTGCCTGCAATGGCGGCTGCCCCAAACACCGCTTTGCCCGCTCAAAGACAGGCGAGGCGGGGCACAATTATTTTTGCGAGAGCTACACCGCGTTTTTCAAACACGCAGGGCCAAGACTGGAAAAATTGGCGTGGCAGCTGGCCAACGGGATTCCCGCACCGGGCGGCAAAGCCTGAGCCACAAAGCGCAGCACAGGATATACCCGCACAAGCCCAAGCCGGCCACCACAGGCATTCGGCCTTTGTTTTATGGGGGTTTTCGATGGTTTTCGGGGGGCTGAAGAAATTTTAAAAACCTCAGAAAACACCTTGTAAATCCGTCTCTTGCGCTTGTATACCCGTCGGCGGAGACGTGGCCGAGTGGTCGAAGGCGCTCCCCTGCTAAGGGAGTAGGCCCG
>JAHBAN010000215.1 GCA_018500075.1 Flavobacteriia bacterium
CCTCGATGCGGGTTTGCGGGGGAAATTCCACAAAGATATCAGAGCGATGCAGGATCGCTTCGGCCAGTTCGGTTTTGCCGGGGCAGTCGCCTCCGATGGCGTTGATATGCACGCCCGCGCCGATCATATTGTCGGTGAGGATTGTTGCGCATTGTTTGTCGGCGGTGCAGGTGGTGATGATCTCTGCGCCTTCCATACTCTCTTCGGCGGAGCGGCATCGGGTGACGTGCACGCCCATGCCCATGCCCTCAAGGTTGTGGGCGGCCTTCTCGGTGGCGGCGGGGTCTATGTCATAGAGCCGCACGGCCTTTAGCCCGATGATCGCCTTCATGGCGAGGGTCTGAAACTCGGACTGTGCGCCATTGCCGATCATGGCCATGGTTGTCGCGCCCTTTGGGGCCAGATATTTGGCGGCCATGGCCGAGGTGGCTGCGGTGCGCAGGGCGGTGAGCAGGGTCATCTCGCTCAATAGTGTCGGATAGCCGGTGTAGACATCGGCCAGAAGGCCGAAGGCGGTGACGGTCTGAAGACCCTCGGCGGTGTTCTTCGGGTGTCCGTTTACATATTTGAAGCCATAGGCCTCGCCATCGGAGGTCGGCATCAACTCGATCACACCGACATCGGAATGGCTGGCGACACGGGGGGTTTTGTCAAATTGCTCCCAGCGTTTGAAATCGGCTTCGATTTCGCCGGCAAGCCCACGTAACATTGTCTCAAGGCCAATGTGATGGGTGAGATTCATCATGTTCTGAACGGATACAAACGGAACATAGGCTTTTGAAGACGGCGCTATCATATTAAAATCCTTATGAAAAAGCTCGTGTGGGGCGGTCAAAGACCCGGCGGCCAAGGGCGGAGGCCGCCAGATCGACCATCACTTGCGCGGTGCGGCCGCGCTCATCGAGAAAGGGGTTTAGCTCAACAAGATCAAGCGAGCTCATGAGACCGGAATCACAGATCATCTCCATGACGAGATGGGCCTCGCGGATGGTTGCGCCGCCCGGAACAGTCGTGCCGACGGCCGGGGCAAAGGAGGGATCGAGAAAATCGACATCAAGGCTGACGTGCAAGGCGCCTTTGGCCGCCTTGACCGTGGCGAGAAATGCGCTGAGGGGCTTTGCGATCCCGGTTTCGTCAATCCGGCGCATATCATAGGCGTGAATGCGGGTGTCCTGCATGGCCTCGCGCTCGACGGCGTCAACCGATCTAAGGCCCAGAATACAAACGTTTTCTTCCGGGATCGGGCGCTCTATTTTGGGAAATCCGCCAAAGCCCTTGCGGCCTGTGACATAGCCTATGGGCGTGCCGTGGAGGTTGCCTGAATCTGTTGTTTCGGGGGTGTGGTAGTCGGTGTGGGCATCGAGCCAGAGCAGAAATTGCGGCTGGTCATTTTCTGTTGCATAGGCGTTGACCCCGCCGACCGAGCCAAGCGAGAGCGCATGATCGCCGCCCAGAAAAATCGGCAAGCCCTTTGGCATGGCGTCTTTGCCGGTGCGCCAGAGACGGTTGGTCCAGCCCACGGTTTCATGGTGCTTGTAGATGCGCGCGTCGGGGTCGTCTTGGGCGTGTTCTGCGGGGGCCAGATTGCCCCAGTCGCGGACGCGGTAGCCAAGCCCTGTGAGCGCTTCGGACAGCCCGGCGGTGCGGTAGGCATCCGGCCCCATGAGGCAGCCTTTGCGCCGCTTGCCAGAGTCCATCGGAGCGCCAATGAGAATGATGTCACGCATGGTTTTGAGGCCTTTTGATCGCTGTGTGATGGCTCAAATTATGAGCTGAATGAGACGTAAGATAGGTTTCAAAGTGATCACTTTGGTGATAGATGGTCCAAATTGGATTGTGGGAGGCAGCATTGTGGATGATCTTGATCAGAGGTTGATTGCGGCTTTGCGGCAGGATGCGCGGGCCTCGCATTCCGAGCTTGCGGGGCGGCTCGGTGTGGGGCGGGCCACGGTGCGGGCGCGGCAGGCCCGGCTTGAGGCGCGCGGCGATATTCTGGGCTATTCTGTGGTTCTGAAAGAGGACCGATTGGCCGACCCTGTGCGCGGGCTGATGATGATCGGGATCGAGGGGCGCGGCACCGAGCGTATTTTGCGGCAACTGGCCGGTTTTTCGGCGGTGCGGGCGGTTCACAGCACCAACGGGCGGTGGGATGTGATTGCGGATATTGGCACCGAAACCCTTGAGGCGTTTGACGAGGTTCTGGCGCGGATCCGCAAGCTTGACGGGGTGACGACATCGGAAACCTCGCTGCTGCTGAGCACCAAGAAATCGGCTTTGTGAAGATCGTCTTAAGCCAGCGTCCCGCAGGGTTAATGGCAGCAAAACCCACCGATTCGGGGGGGGTGATATGCGTGCACAACCCGTGCACCATGCGTGCACCGGCTGATGCGGGGCTGTGTTAAGAGAAAATTAGCTAATGGCGCGTGCGGCGGGGACACGCGGCCTTAAGGCATCCGGGCGCAAACTGACGGGTTTGGCTCAGACCCGGCGTCTGGTTGCGGCGAGCCAGACGAGGGCCAGGGCGAGCGAGGCAATGGCGTTCCAGCTGGCCATCGACAGGCTGAACAGTTCCCAGGGCGCCTCGTCGCAGCGCACGATCGGCGCGGCCATAATCTGGTTGAGCAGGTCTTGCGGGCTGAGGCCTGAGATGTCGCTTGAGGTGCAGCTTGAGGGGCCGGCCCAGAGCTTGCGCTCAACGCCCGTATGATAAAGCCCGATGGCGGCTGTTGTGAGTGCCGCGAGCGCGCCGAGCGCCGGCCAGAGACGGCCCGGCACCATGAGGCCGATCATGGCCAGCAGGATGGCGAGAGCATGGGGGTAGCGCTGCCAGAGGCAGAGCTTGCAGGGGGGCATTTCTGCGATGTGTTGAAAGCCGAGTGCGCCGAGCAGCAGCGCCCCCGAGCCAAAGCCTGCGAGCAAGATCAGATTGGGGCGGGAGAGGGTCATAGGAGCTTTACCACATAGAAGCCGCCCAGAAGGAGCGCGCAGAACAGGGCAAACATAAGCCCGAGGCGGCGCTCGATAAAGTCACGAATGGGGGCGCCGAATTTCCAGAGCAGGAGGGCGACGATATAAAAGCGCAATCCGCGGGCGAGAATGGATGTCAGGATGAAGGTGAAGAGCGGCATTCCGGTCCAGCCTGACATGATCGTGATGACCTTATAAGGAAAGGGTGTCATGCCGGCGACGAGCACGGCCCAGAAGCCGGCCTCATTGAAGCGCGCGTTGAAACCGGCCACGGCCTCGCCCTTGCCGAGGCTCTCAAGGATCGGCTGGCCGATTTCGGCAAAGGCGAGCGCGCCGATGGCATAGCCCAGAAGCCCGCCAATCACCGAGGCGGTGAGGGCGACGCTTGCGATCAGCCAGGCGCGCGAGGGGCGCGCAAGGATCATCGGGATCATCAGGATATCGGGGGGAATGGGGAAAACCGAAGATTCGACAAAGGCCACAAAGGCCAGCCCCCACATCGCGTGACGATGTCCAGCGAGGCGCATTGTCCAGTCGTATAGCCTGCGCAACATAGGTCTGCTCTTTGTTTTTGTGTCGGTCTTATTGCCTGAGCCTATTGGGCCGCGCTTTTGCGCTGGCGTCAAGGCTTTGAGGTCCTTTAACATGAAATCAAAGAGGCGGGAGGCCCGGAGAATGACTGTTTTGATTGCCGGAGCGGGGATTGGCGGGCTGACGCTGGGGCTGTCGCTGCACCAGCTCGGGATCGGGTTCCGGATTTTTGAGGCGGTGCGCGAGATCCGCCCTTTGGGGGGTCGGGATCAATGTGCAGCCCCATGCGATCCGGGAGCTGTTTGAGCTTGGGCTTGAGGGCGCGCTTGACAGGGTCGGGCTGCGCACCAAGCAGGTGGCGTATTTCTCCGCACAGGGCGGCGAGATCTGGCGCGAGGCGCGGGGCGCCTTTGCGGGCTATCACTGGCCGCAGTATTCGATTCACCGTGGCGAGATGCAGATGTTGCTCTATCGCGCCCTTGTGGAGCGGGCGGGGCCGGATGTGATCAGGATGGGCGCGGCGGTCACGCAAGCGCGCGACACCGGCGATGCTGTTGAGATCACACTCACCGAGCGCGGCACGCAGCAAGCGCTTGGCACCGCGACGGGGGATGTATTTGTCGCGGCCGACGGGATCAACTCGCTCACCCGCAAGGCGCTTTACCCCGAGGAGGGCGCGGCCCATTGGGGCGGGGTGATGATGTGGCGCGGTATCACGCGCGGGCCTAACTTTCTGGGCGGGCGCACCATGGCGATGGCGGGGCGGCGCGACTGTAAATTTGTCTGCTACCCGATTCAGGAGTTTGACGACGGAACCTGCCTGATCAACTGGATTGCCGACCGCGCCATGCCGCCCGACTACGTCTGGCGCGAACAGGACTGGAACCGCGCGGGGCGGCTGGAGGATTTTCTGGGTGCCTTTGCGGGCTGGTCGTTTGACTGGCTGGATGTGCCCAAGATCATCACGACGGCCCAGAGCGTCTGGGAATATCCGATGGTGGACCGCAACCCGCTGCCGCGCTGGAGCCACGGGCGGGTGACGCTTTTGGGCGATGCGGCCCATGCGATGTATCCGATTGGCTCAAACGGCGCGTCTCAGGCCATACTGGATGCGCGGATTCTGGCGCGGGAGCTGCGCGATTTGGGGCAGGGCGACCGAGGCTTGGCCTCTTATGACGCGATCCGGCGCGAGGCGGTGAATGCGATTGTTCTGGCCAATCGGGGCGACGGGCCGGACAAGATCCTTGATCGTGTGGCCGAGCGCGCGCCAGAGGGCTTTGAGACGATACATGATGTGATGAGCCAAGAGGAACTGGAACAGACGGCGGGGGCCTATAAAAAGCTTGCGGGGATGGACATCGAGGCGCTCAACGCGCGCGGCCCGCTTGTGCCTGTTTCGATCTGATTTCGCGTCAGATGCATTTTGGACTTTTCCAGGGCCAAACAACGCGCTAAACGGAAGGCAATGTGCCCAAGTGGCGGAATGGTAGACGCAGGGGATTCAAAATCCCCCGCCGCGAGGCGTGCCGGTTCGAGTCCGGCCTTGGGTACCACTGCACATTATATGCGCCGGTCAGGCAGCCGAGAGGCGGGCGAAAGGCCTGGCCCTGTGGCGTGGCCTGTGAGGCTTTGCTGCGCCGGACGTGTCGAGAGGCCGCGCTAAGAGGCTGCGGCCTGTTTCACGTTTTGCGCATAGAGGGCCGAGCGCGCCGAGCGCTCCAGAGCCATTTGGTGCAGAGCGTCAAACTCTCCTGTCGGGTCGTTCGCCGCTTTCGTGACAAGTTTGGACAAAACCCCGACTTGCTGCAAATACCCGGCGCTTGAATGCCCTGAATAGGGCAGCGCGAAACTGGTGACGCCCTTTTTTTCATAAAGACGGGCATGGATGTCATCGGCGGTGCAAGGATCATAAAACAGAGTGTGGTGGGCGGTTTTGCTGAGGCCAGCGTCCATATCATCAAAGACAAAATCAAGCTGGCGGGCGATATGCGCCCAGCGACTGTCGCCCTCAACTTTATGGGGCTGGATGCTGTATTGTGGGGAAATCGTGAGTGTTGCGTCAAGATTTAACAGTTTTGAGAACATCATCGCCCCAAAACCGCCCATGCTTGAGCCATAACCAACGGCTTTGGCAAAGTGGCGGCGCGCGGGAAGCACAGCCTGAGCGAGCTGTAAAACCTCGGGGCTTTGAAACCAGGTGTTGCCTGCGCAGATCACATGAATTGCAGCTATACCCGTTTTGCTCAGAAAATCCTGCCCGAAGCCATCGTCTTGCAAGGACGGTGTGCGCCGAAAGTTGCTGAAGGTGATAAATAGGGTCTGATCTGTCGTGTCGGGTTTTGGGCAAAGCCGAATGGCGCGCAGATCTTTGCCGCGAAAGAGCTCTTCCATACTTGCCATCCTCTCAGCCGGTTTGACTGCGCGTTCCTGTGGTCTGGTCTTGCTGTGCTGTGATGCGCAGTGTGACAAGTTTTGAGCCTCATGGCCAGTTTGTTGGGCGTCTGAGGCGGGCTATGGAGGGCCAAGAGCGCGAGCCGAGCTTGATCCGGCGCGGGGAGGGGCCGCGGGCCGCGCGGAATCGGGAGGGGCGAATCGGGAGGATGTGTCTCAAATCCAGCGATTTTTGCGTTTGATTCGAGCGTTTGAATTGTGGCAATTTTTTCCAAGCGTGGCCAATTCGCGGGCTTGGCCCTTATTCATGTCATAATCGTGATCAATGCGGGCGGCCATTTTAGGCAATTTGAACGTATTTTTCTCACAGGACGCCAGCGCGTATTGTTTCTTTGGGCGGCACAATCGCTTGCGCCAGCGCAGCGGCGGGAACCTGTCTGTTGTGATTGAAAACCATGGGAGATTTGCTGTTCGGGCCTCGGGCCAATCTGGAAACAATCCGCCTGTTTTGAGCCGTTGGCCCTTGTGGCGGGCTTGGTTTCTGCGGCTTTAGGGGGAGAAATCCTGCCGTTTTCCCGACAAATTTAACTTTCGACAGTGCCGCAATCGTTTTATGACTGAAAGGGCCCAACTGGGGGGCGTAGTGAGTATGGTCACGGGGGCGACCGCTGAACTGCGAAGCATCGGAAGATGCGGAAAGTGCTGCCGACTGTGTGAGTGAGACACCACGGCGATGGCTGCCAACGGACAAGTGCCTTCGGGCACTTGTCTCTTGCGGCGACTTTTCGCCCTCTCTTCTTAACGGCTTTGCATTTTTTGTAACGAGGCGCAGGCTTTTGTCTGGGCTTCACCATCGGCGGACGGGGCGTTCCCCGAGGTTGTTAAAGAGGGCTTTGATATGGCTGATCTGGTACTGAATTGGGGTTTGTTGGGCGCGTTTGGCAC
>JAHBAN010000129.1 GCA_018500075.1 Flavobacteriia bacterium
GCCCCCAAGCCACGCCAAGCCCGAGCACAAGGCCCAGATAGGGCGCCGCCCCCGCAACAGAGGGCGCACAGCAGGCGGCCAAAGCCGTCACCCCGCGCCAAAGACCAAAACCCGCCCCAAGCGCCAGAAGCGCCTGCACAAGCAACATCAGCACAGGATAAAGCGCCGCAATCACCGGCCCCTTGCGCAAGCGCATCAACCGCCAGAGCGCGCCCGTCCCGATATAGGCCCAGGCCGTGCGCAGCAGCGCGCCATAGGTTGCCGGGATCGTGTGGCTCATACTGTCGCGCACAATATCAGACCAGACCAGCGCCTCCACATCGGTCTGAACCTTTTGCCCGCCCATCGTGGCGCTCACGTGCCAGCCATAGGGGCCTTTGGTCGTCTTGGGGCTGAGCGCAATCTCATAGCCCGAAATCGCCGCCTGTGCCGCGCCTTCCTTGCGATAGAGTTCACGGTAGCGGCGCGGATGAATCGGGTCATAGCCGGGGATGTAAAACACCCGCCGCCGCCAAACCGTTTGCGCCTTGCTGTCTGCCTGAGTGCTCATACCGTCCCCTTTGCCCAAAGCCTACCGCAGGTTTTTGGCAAGAGTAAGGCCAAAGCCTTTAGCCAAGCTTTGCCAGCGCCGGGAAGGTCTCAAGCAGCCAATAAGAGAAGTCCGAAAAGCCCCCGGTCAGCATCAAGAGGCCCACCGTCCAGAGCAACAGCCCCATCACCCGCTCGATCTGCGCCATATGCGCCTTCATCCAGCCCATCACACCGCCAAGCCGCGGCAGATAGAGCGCCACCAGAACAAACGGAATCCCGAGGCCAATCGCATAGGTCCCGAGCAACACAAGCCCCTTGGAGATACTCGCCTCGCTCGCGGCCAGCGAGAGGATCGCGCCGAGCTGTGGCCCGATACAGGGCGTCCAGCCAAAGGCAAAGGCAAGCCCGAGCACATAGGCCCCAAGCGCGCTGCCGCCCTGATCGCCCACATCCAGCCGCGCCTCGCGGTCCAGAAGGCCGATCCGGTAAATCCCGATAAAATGCGCCCCGAAGATCATCACAATGATCCCGGCCACGGTGGAAAACAGATCGCTATAAGAGAGCAGAACACGGCCAAGCGCCGAGGCCGCAAACCCCAAGAGCAAAAACACCGTCGACAGCCCCAAAACAAAGAACAGCGCCGGCACAACAGCGCTGCGCGGCCCCTCTCTGCGGTTGAGATCAGAGACAGAGACCCCCGACATATAGGCCAGATACGGCGGCACAATCGGCAAGACACAGGGGCTGAGAAACGAAACAAGCCCCGCCATCAGCGCCACGATCATCGCAGGGAGCAGCCCCGCATCTATGATTTCGATTCCAAACATGAGACAGCCTTACCCCATCGCGCGCGCGCCGTCATTGCCACTTTCTGTCACAAGTCTGTGGACAGGCTGAAACATTCACAATACCTCTGGCCCATGAGCGATCCTATTGATGCCATCGGCCTTCTCTGCCCCCTGCCCGTCTTGCGCCTGCGCAAGCGGATGCGCGCTCTTGCTTCGGGCGAGACCATCACGCTCATAGCCGATGACCCGGCCGCCGTGATTGACGTGCCCCATTTCTGCGCCGAGGCCGGGCATCGCCTGCTTGAGGTCTGGGAACAAAACGGCGCGACGCATTACACCGTCGAAAAAGCCTAAACCCCAGCTCCCCCAACGCTCAACACGCCTGACATCTAACACGCCTGACGCCCAAAACAGAAAACCGCGCCCGAAGGCGCGGCTCAGTCTTTGTTCTGTCTCAGCTCAGCTCTCGGAGCTTAGCCCCCAAGCGACCACCAGCCGCGCTTTTTGGGCTTGGGCGGCGTGTCGTCCTTGACCTCGGCTTCAGGCTCAGGCTCGGGCTGTGGCGCTGGCTCGGGCGTGGGCGCAGCAACAGCCTCAACCACAGGCTCAGGTGCCGCCACAGCTTCAACCACAGGCTCAACAACCGCAGGCTCAGCAGCCACAGGCTCCGCAGCCGCAACAGGTGCCGCCTCCTCTGTCTGGGCCGGCTTTTTCTTGGCACGTGTGCGTGTGGCCTTCGGCTTGGCTGGCGCTTTTTCGGCAGGGTCTTCTGCCGTGGCGGGATTGGCCTCTGACGCCGTCTCAGGCGTCTCGGTCACATCGCTGGCCACAGCCTCCGCCTTTGGCTTGCGGGCGCGGGACTTGCGGGCAGGCTTCTTGGGCGCCGCGTCCGCCGCGTCCACAGCCTCCGCATCAGCCGGCGGCGCAACGGCCTCGGTGGGCGCATCCGACGCCACAGGCGCATCGGCCTTCTTCTTGCGCGAGCGGCTCACGGTCTTCTTCTTTGGCGCGGCCTCAGCCTCGCTCGCCCCAGCCCCGACAGCCTCGGCCTCAGACGCGCCATCTGTCGCCTCCTCAGCCCCGGCCTCTACAGTGCCAGCCTCTACAGTGCCAGCCTCTACAGTGCCGTTCTCGCCAGCACCGTTTTCTCCATTGGCGTCGCCGCCATTGCCACGGCCCCGACGGCGCCGACGCCGACGGCGCTTCTTGGGTTTCTCCTCGCCCGTCGCCTCGGCGCTCTCGTCCCCCGCCTCAACGGCGATCTCTTCAATCTCCTCCGGCTCTTGGGCGTCGATATCGTCCATCAAAGCCGCCGTCGCCGAAATCGCTGTCGAAGCCACTTCTTTCACAACGCGCGTCGCGGTCTTGAACTTCTCAAGCGTGAAGTCGGGGCTGATCAGAGCAGGGTCGCCCTCGATCCGCACAGACATCCCATAGCGCGCCTCGATCTGCGCCACGTGCTCACGCTTCTGGTTCATCAGGAAATTGGCAATCCCCACAGGGCATTTCACCAAAACTTCCCGCGAGCGGCGGCGTGTGCCCTCCTCCTCGATCTGGCGCAAAACGCTCAGCGCAAGGTTGTCATCCGAGCGGATCAGGCCGGTCCCGTGACAGCTCGCACAGGGCTGCGTGGTCGCCTCGATCATACCGGGGCGCAAGCGCTGGCGGCTCATTTCCATCAGGCCAAAGCCCGAAATACGCCCAACCTGAATGCGCGCACGGTCTGACTTGAGCCTGTCTTTCATCCGCTTTTCAACAGACGCATTGTTGCGGCGCTCGTCCATATCAATAAAGTCGATCACGATCAGACCGGCCAGGTCGCGCAGCCGAAGCTGACGGGCCACCTCATCAGCCGCCTCAAGGTTGGTCTTGAGCGCGGTCTCTTCGATGCTGCCTTCTTTGGTCGCACGACCCGAGTTCACATCGACAGCCACAAGCGCCTCGGTGACACCGATCACGATATAGCCGCCCGATTTGAGCTGCACCGTCGGGTTGAACATCCCGGCCAGATAGCTTTCGACCTGAAAGCGCGCAAACAGCGGCAGGTTGTCTTCATAGCGCTGCACATTCTTGGAGTGCGACGGCATGATCATCTTCATGAAGTCTTTGGCGATCCGGTAGCCGCGCTCGCCTTCGACAAGCACCTCGTCAATCTCGCGGCTGTAAAGGTCGCGGATCGAGCGCTTGATAAGATCGCCCTCTTCATAGATTTTCGCTGGCGCTGTCGATTTGAGCGTCAGCTCGCGGATCTGTTCCCACAAGCGTTGCAAATATTCGTAGTCGCGCTTGATCTCGGTCTTGGTGCGCTTGGCCCCGGCGGTGCGCACAATCAGCCCCGCGCCCTTGGGCACTTCGATCTCGGTCGCGATTTCCTTGAGTTTCTTGCGGTCGGCGGGGTTTGTGATCTTGCGCGAAATGCCGCCGCCACGGGCGGTATTGGGCATCAGAACACAGTAGCGCCCGGCAAGGCTAAGGTAAGTTGTGAGAGCCGCGCCTTTGTTACCACGCTCCTCCTTGACCACTTGCACCAGCATAATCTGGCGCACTTTGATCACTTCCTGAATCTTGTAACGGCGCGGGCGCGGCTTGCGCGGCGGGCGAATGTCGTCTTCTTCGTCCTCATCCGCCACAGATTCGATGCTCTCGTCCTTTTCCACGGCGTCTCTCTTGCCACGGCGCGAGCGCCCCTTGGGAGCGGCCTCTTCGGCGTCAACATCGGCCTCCGCCTCTGTCTCTGCCTCTGCCTCAACGCCAGCGTCCGCCTCGGCCTCGGCCTCGGCCTCGGCCTCAACACCAGCCTCAGCCTCCTCGGCGTCGGCTTGCTCTGCGCCCGTCTCGCCGTCGGTCTCGCTTGGCTCCTCCACAGGGGTCTCGCCCACAAGCTCCATGGGCGAAAGCCCCTCGGCTGTGTCCTCGCCTTCGCTCTCGCCAAGGTCGATCGTTTCCATACCCGAGATGTCGCCGTCGACCTCGCGGGTTTCGATGGCATCCTCAGACTTGGCCCGCGCCGCACGCGAGCGGGAGCGGCCACGCTTGGGCTTGTCCTCATCCTCTTCGTCGCGGGCGCGCTGTGCTTCCACATAGGCGCGCTCTTCTTCCATCAGAGCCTCGCGGTCCGCGACAGGGATCTGGTAATAATCCGGGTGAATCTCGTTAAAGGCGAGAAAACCATGGCGGTTTCCGCCATAATCCACGAAAGCCGCCTGAAGCGACGGCTCGACCCGTGTTACCTTTGCAAGATAGATATTGCCGGCAAGCTGCCGGCGGTTCTCGGTTTCAAAGTCAAATTCCTCAACTTTGTTTCCATCAACCACAACAACGCGAGTTTCCTCTGCGTGGGTGGCGTCGATAAGCATTTTCTTAGCCATGAAGTCCAGTTGCACGCAAAATCCCCGCAACCCTGTCTCAGGGTCACAAGCCTAAATACGTGTCTATTTCGGGCGATGTCAGGCGCGTGTTCAAGAGGGGCGCTTGCGCCCTCTGCTCTCAAACTCAATACGTTAGCGCGCTTCATCGCGTTTCTTCTCCGACACCTTGCTGCTTGCGCAGGCCAAAGTGCCCATTCATTGGCAGACACAAAGGCCCGCCGGTCCGTTTGGCCCCGTTTTCGGGCCAATTCATCCTGCTGGGGAGTGCGCAAGGCGCAGCATCCGAAGCAGATAAACTCCTCAGAGCGCGAAACTCGCCTCTCTGTCTCTCTACTTAAGGGCAGCAAGGGTTAAAATACAATGGCTAATCGTCGCCAAGGGCGCGCAAAGACAGAAACCCTAGCCCAAATACTCCGAGCGTTGCAGCGCATATTTCGCCATCTTCTCGTTCAGCGTGCGCCGTGGCAGGCACAGCTCCTCCATCACAGCCGCAATACTGCCCTTGTGGCGGCCCATGGTATTTTCAATCAGCATCCGCTCGAAAGCCTCGACATATTCCTTCAGCGGCTTGCCCTCGGTGGTCATCACAGGCTGCATCTCGTCGTGATCAGCCATCAACAGCGAGGTGATCGTACCCGCCCCGCGGCGCGACTGAAGCACAGCCCGCTCGGCAATATTGATCAGCTGGCGCACGTTTCCGGGCCAGGGCGCTTGCAAAAGCTGCGCCGCCTCCTGCGCGCTGACCTTGGGCGCATCACAGCCGTATTCCTCGGCAAACTCGTCTGACAGCCGCGTGAACAGCGTCAGGATATCTTCGCCGCGCTGGCGCAACGGCGGCACAGTGATGCGCAGCGCCGCCAGACGATAAAACAGATCGGCGCGCAGCGCATCTTCGACAGTGCGGTTCTGCTCCTGCAAATTGGAGATCGCCACAATCCGCGTTTCCGGCGGGTTGCCCTCCTCATTCATAAAGCTCAACAGCCGCGCCTGAACGGCATCTGGCAGGGTCTCGATGTCCTCAAGCACAAGCGTGCCGCCCCGCGCCTCCTCAACCGCCGGCAAGCGGCTGTCCTCGGGCTGCATCGGGCCAAACAGCCGCTTCACCAGCGCCTCTTCCTCCAGAGCCGAACAGCTCACCAGCACAAATTTCTTTCCCGCCCGCGCGCCCACAGCGTGCAGGGCATGGGCCACAAGCGTCTTGCCCGTGCCCGTCTCCCCGTCAATCAGAACGTGCCCGTCGGCCTGCCCCAGATCGAGAATATCCTCTTTCAGCCGCGCCATAATCGGGCTGGCCCCGATCAGTTTTTTCATGAGCTGCCCGCCCTCAGACAGCTCGCGGCGCAGCGCGCGGTTGTCCAGCGTCAGCCGCCGCGCATTGGCGGCTTTCTTGGCCAGCTCGCTCATCCGGTCCGGATTGAACGGCTTTTCCAGAAAATCAAACGCCCCCACGCGCATCGCCTCAACAGCCATCGGCACATCGCCATGCCCGGTGATCATAATCACAGGCAAAGCACTGTCCGCCCCCATCAGCTTTTTGAGAAACTGCATCCCGTCCATACCCGGCATCTTTATGTCAGAGATCACAATCCCCGGATAATCCGCGCCCAGCTCGCGGAGCGCCTCTTCGGCGCTCGAAAAGGTCTGGGTGTCATAGCCCGAAAGCGCAAGCCACTGGCTGATTGACTGGCGCATATCCTGCTCGTCGTCCACAATCGCAATCTTCATAGCCTTGGCCATAACTCGTCTCTCTTTCGTTACTCTGCAGCTTCAGAGCTGCTGCCTTCCAAGATAGGAAGTTGCATTTCAAAAACAGCCCCCCCGCCATCGCATTGCGCGCGGTGAGCCGTCCGCCGAGGTCGTTGACGATCCCCGAAGAAATCGCAAGCCCCAGCCCGACGCCCTCGCCGGGCTGCTTGGTGGTGTAAAACGGCTCAAAAAGCGCATCCAGATTCTCGATCCCGGCGCCATTGTCGCGCACCGAAAGCGTCGCCGTCTCTCCCGCCGTCAACATCAGCTCGATTTCCGGCTCCCGCACAAGCTTGGTGGCGTCCAGAGCATTGCGGATCAGATTCACCATCACCTGCTCGATGCGCACCCGATCGCCCATCACCATAACAGGCCACTTGGGCACAACACGGTCGATTTTCACCTGCCGCAGCTTCAACTGCGGCTCCATCATCGACAGCGCCGAGGTCAGCGCATCGCCCATGTTTATCGGGGTCAAAACATCCTGCCCCTTGCGCGCATAGCTCTTGAGCTGCTTGGTGATCGCGCCCATCCGCTCGATCAAATCATCAATGCGGTGAAATGACGACAGCGCCTCATCAGGGCGGTTGCGCTGCAACAAAAGCCGCGAGCCCGCCAGATAGGTTTTCATCGCCGCCAAAGGCTGGTTCAGCTCATGGCTCACAGCCGCCGACATCTCTCCCAAAGCGGCCAGCTTGGAGCTTTGCGCAAGGCTCTGCTCGGCGGTTCTCAGCGCGCCCTGCATCTTTTCGCGCTCGGCGATTTCCCGCTGCAAGCGCAGGTTCAACTGGCGAAGCTCCGCCGACTCGCGCTGAAACAGCGCCATCCGCAAGGCCGACTTGCGGCTCAAAAGATAAAACACCAGCGACAGCAGGATGGCAAAAACCATGATCTCCAGCGCCAGAACCCCGTTCACCCGCTCCCGCACGCTGGCATAGGTCGTAAAAGAGGCCATCTTCCAGCCCCGAAACGGCACCCGCATTTCCTTGCGCATCACGCCCTCGCCCTGCACATAGGCGTCGGGCGGCAAGGAGGTCCAGTTCTGCGTGGCGCGGATCGCCCGTTCAATGGCGCTGTCCGCTGACTCGCGCCCAAGCGCCTCGGCCTCCTGCAAGCCCCGCCAGCGCGGCTCGGTCGCCAGCACAATCGTGCCCTCGCTGTTGGTCACCAGAACAGCGTCCGAAATCCCCGCCCAAGCGCGCTCGAATTTCGCAAGATCAACCTCAACCACAATCACCCCGACAGTCTCGCCCTGACTGCTCACCCGGCGCGCATAAACAAAGCGGTAGCCCCCGCTTTCGCGCGCCACCGTTGCAAAAATCGTATTGGGCGAGCGCAGCGCATCAATAAAATAACTGTGCTCGCGATGTGGCTCACCAAGTCTCGCCCGGTCGGTCGCGGCCACAGTCCGCCCGCTCGCATCCAGCAAAATCAAAGACGCCGCGCCAATCTCCTCGACAAAAGAAATCAACCTCTGGGTGGATTGACTGAAATCACCGGAGTTCAGCGCCCCGATCAAAGCAGGGTCGCGGCTCAAAAGCTGTGGCACAATCGAATTGCGCTTCAGCTCCGAGATCAGGTTGCCCGAATAGAGCGTCAGCCGCAGCTCGGCGCGGTTGCGGGTGTTTTCGGTGAACCGCTCGGTCAAAAACCGGTTGGTCACAGAAATCGTCAGCACCGCCAAAAGCAACAGCCCGACAAAAACCGCCCGCAAGCGCCAGCTCTTGGGGCGCGGGCGCTCGTCTGGCGAAGGGTCAACACTCAGGCTCATAACGCCAAATTAGCGGGGCTTTTTGCGCCTCACAAGCGCGCAGATATCACGCAAGCGCCATTTGGCTCATGAGGCTGGCAAACATCGCCTTGCCGTCTGTTCCGCCGTGGCTTGGCTCCGCCATCCGCTCGGGGTGCGGCATCATGCCAAGCACGCGGCGGTTGCGGCTCACAACGCCCGCAATATCGGCCACAGAGCCGTTCGGGTTGTCAACATAGGTAAAGGCAATGCGGCCCTCGCCCTGAAGCTCGGCGAGCTTGGCATCGTCAACATAGTAATTGCCGTCATGATGGGCGATCGGCACAGTGATGACCTGCCCCGCCTGATAGCCGCTGGTGTAGGCGGTATCGGCTGCCACAACCTCAAGCTCGACCGGCCGGCAGATATATTTCAGCCCCGCATTGCGGCGCAGCGCCCCCGGCAAAAGCCCGGTCTCGGTCAAAACCTGAAACCCGTTGCAAATCCCGAGCGCATACCCGCCGCGCGCCACATGGGCCTTCAGCTCGCCACAGATCGGCGAATTCGCCGCAATCGCGCCACAGCGCAGATAATCACCAAAGGAGAAGCCGCCCGGCACCGCCACCAGATCAACGCCCTTGGGCAAGGCGGTGTCCTTGTGCCAGACCATCTCCACATCGGCCCCGGCCTTTTCAAGGGCCACAGCCAAGTCGCGGTCACAATTGGATCCGGGGAAGACAATCACAGCGGCTTTCATGGGGTTCTCCTTCGCGTTTCAGCTCTAAAAATCGGTAATAACAGCCACACCCGCAGGCGCAGCATGATCAAAGGCCGCCAGCTCGCGGCTCGCATCACTAAGCGCAATCCGGCGCGTCACCAGCGGCGACAAATCAACCTGCCCCGCCGCCATCAGGCTCAAAAGGCTCGGATAGCGGTGCGCCGGCATCCCGCGGGTGCCATAAAGTGCAAGCTGCCCCGAATAGACCACATCCATCGGGATCGGCATCACCGCATGATCCCCCGCCGGCATCCCGACCTGAACCATGCGGCCCAGCTTCTTCAGGGATTTCAGCGCGCCCACCGTGGTCGCCTCAACGCCGAGCGCCTCAATGGCAAGGTCTGCGCCGCCGCCCGTCGCTTCGCGCACAGCCTCGGCCGCGTCGCCCTCCGTGGCGTTGATCACAACATCCGCGCCCAGCCGTTTGGCATAGGCCAACTTCTCGGGCACCACATCCACAACAGCCACCCGCGCGCCCAAAGCGCGCCCCAGCATCAGGGCCGAAAGCCCGACACCGCCGCCGCCAAACACAGCCAGCCACTCGCCGGCGCGCAGCGCCGCACGGCCGGTCAGCGCGTGCCAAGCCGTTGTCACCCGACAGCCCAGACCCGCCGCCAGATCGGGCGCAATCGCTTCGGGCAAAGCCGTCAGGTTCGCATCCGCATAGGGCACCGCAATATATTGCGCAAACGCCCCGGCCTCGGTGAACCCCGGCACAGCCTGTGTGGCGCAGATCGTCTGATGGCCCGACTGACAGTCGCCACAGCGCCCGCAGGCCAGAATAAACGGCGCAATCACCCGCGCCCCGACACGCCAGCGCGTCACCCCGGCGCCCACCGCGACAATCTCGCCGCAATACTCATGTCCGGGAATATGCGGCAAAGCCACATCAGGGTCGGCCCCGACCCAAGCGTGCCAGTCCGAGCGGCACACCCCACAGGCCAGCACCTTGAGCACAACCCCGCCCTCCGGCGGAGTCGGATCATCCATGTGCACAATCTCAAGGGGCGCACGCCATGTGGTGATTTGCGCCGCGCGCATCAGCCAAGCTCGATCGTGTAGCTCTCGATCACAGTGTTCGCGAGCAGCTTTTCGCACATCTCGGTGACAGTCGCCTCAGAGGTGCCCTCGGCCAGATCCAGCTCGATCACCTTGCCCTGACGCACGCCCTCAACACCGTCAAATCCGAGCGCCCCAAGCGCATGGCGCACGGCCTCGCCCTGCGGGTCCAGAACCCCGTTTTTCAGCATAACTTGCACACGCGCTTTCATGGCTCTCTCCGTTTTCATTCCATCATGACCAAGTGTTGCACTTGGCGTATCACTCTCTTGCAGACCTTAGTTGATCAACGTCGGCTTCATAGGGGTGGCCCCCTTTGGCATCACGCCGAGCCGTCTCGCAACTTCACTATAGGCGTCGGTCAGGCTGCCGAGGTCGCGGCGGAACACATCCTTATCCAGCTTCTGGCCGGTCTCCATATCCCAGAGCCGGCAGCTGTCCGGGCTGATCTCGTCCGCAACGATCAGACGCATGAAATCGCCCTCATAGACACGGCCGATCTCGATCTTGAAATCCACAAGCTTGATCCCGACGCCAAACATCACACCCGACAAAAAGTCGTTGACCCGCAGCGCGAGGCTCAGGATATCTTCCATATCCTGCTGGCTGGCCCAGCCAAAAGCGGCGATATGCTCCTCAGAGACGAGCGGGTCGCCCAGAGCGTCATCCTTGTAGCAATATTCCACAATCGGACGCGGCAGCGGCGTGCCCTCCTCGATCCCGAGGCGCTTGGCCATGGAGCCGGCGGCAAAATTGCGCACAATCACTTCCAGCGGCACGATCTCGCAGGCCCGCACAAGCTGTTCGCGCATATTCAGACGGCGGATAAAATGGTTCGGAACGCCAATTTGCGTCAAACCGTTCATAAAATATTCCGAAAGCATATTGTTCAAGACACCCTTGCCCTCGATGACATCGCGCTTTTCCGCGTTAAAGGCCGTGGCGTCGTCCTTGAAATATTGCACAATCGTGCCCGGCTCCGGCCCTTCAAACAGGGTTTTTGCCTTGCCTTCGTATATTTTCTTGCGGCGTGCCATAGGGGCTCCAATCTCGCGCTAGAGGTGAGTCTGCTTGCTTGACTGTCTCTTATGGCAAAGGGCTGATTGTCGCAAGCCGCGCCATGAGGGCTTGTGCTCCCCCGCGACGAATTGCATATTTGGACGTAAGTTTAACACTGCTGGAGACATCCCATGTCCACTTTTGATGATCGCGAAAATGCCTTTGAAACCAAATTCGCCCATGACGAAGAAATGAAGTTCAAAGCCGAGGCGCGTACAAACAAGCTGCTTGGCCTCTGGGCCGCCGAGCTTCTGGGCAAAACAGGCGATGACGCGGCGGCCTATGCGGCCGATGTCGTCAAAGCCGATTTCGAAGAGGCCGGTCACGAGGATGTGGTGCGCAAAGTGGCCGCCGACCTTGGCGAAATGGCCGATGCCGACACCATCCGCACCAAGCGCGCCGAGCTGAGCGTGCTGGCCAAAACACAGGTGATGACAGAAGTCGGCTAAGCCGCGGCCCTGATGAGCCTTCAAACGCCGCTCTCCAACAGGGCGGCGTTTTTGCTTGCAGCGTCAGGCTGCGCTACAGCCCCTCCCGTCTCCCGCGCCCCGCCGCCCGCCGGTCGTCAAACACACAAGCGAAGCTCATAATCTTCATGTCGATTATGAATTTGCCTAAAGTCCCGGCCTATGCGAAGGCAGCGCAAACCCACAAAAGGCAGCCCAACATGACATCGCCCCTCGAAACTCTTCTCGCCGAACGCGACTGGCTTCTTGCCGATGGCGCAACAGGCACAAATCTCTTCAATATGGGCCTCGGCGCGGGCGACCCTCCCGAATTCTGGAACGTGGAGGAGCCGGCCAAAATCACCGCGCTCTACAAATCCGCCGTCGATGCCGGCTCCGATCTCTTCCTGACCAACTCCTTTGGCGGCAATGCCGCCCGCCTCAAGCTCCACAACGCCGCCAACCGCGCGCGCGAGCTGTCGCGCATCTCTGCCGAAATCGGCCGCAATGTCGCCGACCGCGCCGATCACAAAGTGATCGTCGCTGGCTCCGTCGGCCCGACCGGCGAAATCATGGCCCCCATGGGCCAGCTCACCCACGCCCTCGCCGTCGAAATGTTTCACGAACAGGCCGAGGGCCTCAAAGACGGCGGCGCCGATGTGCTCTGGCTCGAAACGATTTCCGCCCCCGAAGAATATATCGCCGCCGCCGAAGCCTTCCAACGCGCCGATATGCCGTGGTGCGGCACCATGAGCTTTGACACCGCAGGGCGCACCATGATGGGGCTGACAAGCGCCGCCATGGTCGCCATGGTCGAAAAGCTCGATCACAAGCCGCTCGCCTTCGGCGCCAATTGCGGCGTCGGGGCCTCCGATATGCTGCGCACAGTGCAGGGCTTTGCAGCCCAGGGCACAGAGCGCCCGATCATTGCCAAAGGCAACGCCGGGATCCCCAAATATGTCGATGGCCATATTCACTATGACGGCACCCCCGAGCTGATGGCGGACTATGCGGTCCTTGCCCGCGACAGCGGCGCGCGCATCATTGGCGGCTGCTGCGGAACCATGCCAGAGCACCTGCGCAAAATGCGCGAAGCCCTTGAAACCAGACCAAAAGGCGACAAGCCAAGCCTCGAAGAGATCACCGCACGGCTCGGCGGCTTCTCCTCGGCCAGCGACGGCACAGGCGACAACGAACCCAGCAGCAGCCGCAGCAACCGCCGCAGACGCAACTAGAGCAGGCGCAGCTAGAGCAGGCGCGCCCTATTTCTGCGGCGCAGCGCCGATTTGCTGCGCCGCTTTTTGGAACATTCGTGCAGTTGGTCGGCAAAAGTCGCGCGTATGTCGCAATCGAGCCAGTCACTTTACGACATTCTGCCAAAAGCTGTCACAAAGAAAATTCGATCAAAGGATTCCGCCATGTCGGACGAAGAAGACATCATCCTCGCAGATCTGGACGACGACGAACTTGTCCAACAGATGTTTGACGACCTCTATGATGGCCTCAAAGAGGAAATCGAAGAAGGCGTAAACATCCTTCTGGGTCGCGACTGGCCGCCCTACCGCGTGCTCACCGAGGCGCTTGTGGGCGGCATGACAATCGTCGGGCAAGACTTCCGCGACGGCATCCTCTTTGTGCCCGAAGTTCTGCTCGCGGCCAATGCGATGAAGGGCGGCATGGCCATCCTCAAGCCGCTCCTCGCCGAAACAGGCGCGCCCCGCGTCGGCGGCATGGTGATCGGCACGGTGAAAGGCGACATCCACGACATCGGCAAAAACCTTGTGGCCATGATGATGGAAGGTGCGGGCTTTGAAGTCGAAGACATCGGGATCAACAACCCGGTCGAAAACTATCTCGCCGCGCTGGAAGAGCACAAACCCGAAATCCTCGGGATGTCCGCCCTGCTGACCACCACAATGCCCTATATGAAAGTCGTGATCGACACGATGGTCGAACAAGGCATCCGGGATGACTATATCGTTCTCGTGGGCGGCGCGCCGCTCAACGAAGAGTTCGGCAA
>JAHBAN010000182.1 GCA_018500075.1 Flavobacteriia bacterium
CGCAGTTTATCCCTTCAACGGCGGCGCGGCGCGGACTTGAAGACCCCTACAACCCTGCAGACGCTCTTGAGCATTCGGCGCAGTATCTGGCCGAGCTGCAGCGCCGCTTTGGCAGTCTCGGGCTGGCGGCGATCGCCTATAACGGCGGGGAGCGGCGCGCGGCGGCTGTGCTTGACGGGCGCGGCGGCCTGGCGCAGGAAACCGTCGATTATGTCCGTATCCTCACCGGGACGGCGTATCAGAGCTGGCTGAGGAGGCCGCTTCCGGCGCCGGACCTGAGGCTGTCCAAGACCGAGCGGTTTCAGACCGCTTGTCTTTTGCTGGCGCAAACCCGCCGCCTGACGCCGCCGCCCCGCAGCGCGCCAGCGCTCAAGCCCTGGGGGGTGCAACTTGCCTTTGGCACGAGCCTCACGGCAGCCAAGGCGAACTACGCCCGAAAAACGGCGCGCTGTCGGGCGCTGGTGCGAGGGGAGACGGCTGACTATCTGTTTGAAAAAAGCCGCGCCAGCCGGCGCGCGGGATATTATTTTGCCCGCATCGGGCGGGACAGCCAGCAGAGCGCCTGGGGCCTATGTCAGCGGCTCAAGGCCGAGGGCTGTCTTTGTGCGGTCTATCGCACCCCCGGCGCGCCGGGCTAGGCGACTGTAAAGGCGAGCAAAAACAGGGCTTGGGCCAGCCAATAGCTGCTCCAGACCAGATAGGGCGTAACGCGGCGCAGCTTGTGCGCTTGGGACAGCACAAACATCTCTTGCGCCAGAATGAAATCAGACAGGATAAAGAGCAGCGCGGCCGGCAAGACCAGCGCCAGCGCGCCCACAGGCGGCAGCGCCATGGCGAGACAGCCCATTGTGACGATCACAGGGACATAGGGCAGCGCCGCCCAGCGCAGCGGCCCGGCTTTTTGAAACAACAGATAGAGCATGACGAGGCCAAGCAACACAAGTGCCGCCGCCAAAGGCCAGCCGTCGGCGACACGCTGAAGATCGGCGCCCGGAGAGAGCATAAACAGCGCGGCATAGGACAGATGACCAAAGCCGAACGCCCCGATTCCGGAGACCATGTTTTCTGTGCCCGGACGGGACAGAAAGAAATCCCCCATAGCGCAGGCCAGCAGCGCGACGGCAAGCAGCATCATATTTGAGAGCTGAAAGGCGACCAGCGCCAAGAGGGCAACCGAGGCCGTCTTGAGCACTGTTTTCAACCAAGAGGCCCCGTCACGCCCGCAAATTGCGAGATAGCACAGCGCAAGAAACGCAGCCGCAAGCCCGAAAAGCGTCGCGTCTGTGGGCCAGCCTTGCATTATATCTCCTCGGGGAAATGCTTGATCGTCAGCCTGATCGGGTTTGGCGCGGCCTGTCCCAGCCCGCAGATCGAGGCGTCGACCATCGCCGTTGAAAGCTCTTCCAGAAGCGCGGTATCCCACGTGTCGGCTTGCATGAGCTTGACCGCTTTTTCACACCCGACCCGGCACGGGGTGCATTGGCCGCAGCTTTCATCCTCAAAGAAGCGCAGCATATTGAGCGCCGCGTCGCGGGCGCTGTCTTTGTCAGACAGAACCACGACCGCAGCCGAGCCGATGAAAGAGCCATGTGGCTGAAGCGTGTCAAAATCAAGCGGGATATCATTCATATGGGCCGGCAAGATGCCCGAGGATGGCCCGCCCGGCTGATAGGCTTTGAGGCTGTGGCCTGCGAGCATTCCGCCCGCCGCCTCGATCACATCGAGGATGGTGGAGCCGGCCGGCAGCAGATGCACGCCCGGGTTTTGGACACGGCCCGAGACCGAATAGGAGCGCAGCCCCTTGCGGCCATTTTTCTCAACCGAATTGAGGAGGTCCGGCCCGTCTCTCACGATTTTGCTGACCCAGTAGAGAGTCTCGACATTGTGCACCAGCGTCGGGCGATTGAAGATCCCGACCTGCGCCACAAAGGGCGGGCGGTGACGCGGCTCGCCGCGTTTGCCTTCGATGCTTTCGATCATCGCGCTTTCTTCGCCGCAGATATAGGCCCCCGCGCCGCGGCGCAGGTCGATATAGCCTTTATCCACAAGACCTGCGTCTTCCAGAGCCTTGATTTCACGGCGCAAAATCTCGAGAACCGCCGGGTATTCATCGCGCATATAGATAAAGCAGGTTTCGGCCTCGACGGCCCATGCCGCAATCAGCATTCCTTCAAGAAAAACATGAGGCGTGCGCTCTAAGTAGTAGCGATCCTTGAAGGTTCCGGGTTCGCCCTCGTCGCCGTTCACGGCCAGATATCGCGGGCCGTCATTCATGCGCACAAAGCCCCATTTCTTGCCCGACGGGAAGCCCGCACCGCCAAGCCCGCGCAGGCCGGAGGCGAGAACCTGCTCCTGCACCGCCTCCCAATCGCCGGTGCTGCGCAAGTCGATCAACCGGGCATAGCCGCCCGCGGCCTGATAGGCGGCCAAGGCTTCATACTCGGGCAGATGCGTGTGGGTGTCATTTGCGGCAATGGCGGCCTTGGCTTTCTCGACTGTGGCATGGTCGATATGGTTGTGGCCGATTTCAAGCACCGGCGCGGTGTCGCAGCGACCCATGCAGGGCGCGCGCAGCACGCGCACCTCGCTCGGGTCCATGCCGTCCTGAAGCGCCGACTTGAGGGCCTGCGCCCCCGCAAGCTCGCAAGACAGGGAATCGCAGACACGGATCGTCAGCGCTGGCGGCGGCGTTTCGCCTTCCTTGACCACATCAAAATGCGCATAAAAACTTGCGACCTCATAGATTTCGGCCATCGACATCCGCATTTCTTCGCCCAAGGCGCGCAGATGGGCGGCAGACAGATGCCCGAAGGCATCCTGAATTTTGTGCAGATGCTCGATCAGCAAGTCACGGCGGCGCGGCGCGTCGGCCAACAGGGCTTTGACCTCGTCCCAAGCCGTATCATCAAGCTGTCGGCCCTTGGGGGTGTGACGCCCCTTCCCCTTGCCTGACTTCCAGACACCTTTGCGTTCATCCAGGCCCATGAGAGCGCTCCTGTTTTGCGTTTGAAGCGAACCTAATTGCGCCCCGCTTTCAAGGCGAGGCCAAAAACGACCTAAGGCGCTCTATTCGCGTTCGTCGGGCCAAAACTCTGCGCATTTCTGCCCAAATCTGACCACAGTGGCCCGCTAACATGGCGGCGTGAGGGGTTTGGCTATGATTTACTTCGCTTGTGCAACGCTGGCGCATATCGCGCTTTTGGGATTGGCGGCCAGTTATGGCGGCGGCTTTATCTGGGCTGCGCTGCTCTATATCACGCTGTTTACAGCCGCGCTTGACCGCTTTGTGCCCCATATCCTGCCAGAAATGCCCGAGGGAGCCGAGTTTCCGACCGGCGCGCGGCTTTCGGTTTTGCTGGGCGGGCTGCACTTCGGGCTACTGTTTCTGGGGGTCTTTAGCCTTGTGCGGGGGGCGCATAGCCTTCCCGAAGCGCTCGGGCTTTTTGTGGGGTTTGCGCTGTTTTTCGGGCAGGTCTCACACCCCAATGCGCATGAGCTGATCCACCGCAAAGAGCGTTTTGCGCGCCGCCTTGGCCGCTGGGTCTATGCGTCTTTTCTGATGGGGCATCACGCCTCGGCGCACGTGTTGATTCATCATGTGCACGTCGGCAGCCAGGCAGACCCGAACACCGCCCCGCGCGGCATGGGGTTTTATCGCTTTTTTATAAAAGCCTGGATTGCATCCTACACAGCGGGGTTTCAAAGCGAAGCGGCCCGGCTGGCGCGGGCGGGCCGGCCCGCAAGAACACATCCCTACCTGAGCGATGCGCTGATCGGCTGTGGCTTTTTGCTGGCCAGCTACGCCCTTGGCGGCGGTCTTGGCCTCGGGGTTTATGTCGGGTTTGCCCTCTATGCGCAGGTGCAAATTCTGCTGGCCGATTATGTGCAACATTACGGGCTGAGCCGTAGGCGCCTCGGCGGGGAGCGCTACGAGCCGGTGAGTGAGGCGCATTCCTGGAACTCGCCCCACTGGTTTTCTTCTGCGCTGACCCTGAATGCGCCGCGGCACTCCGACCACCATATGCACCCGCAAAGGCCCTACCCCGCCTTGCGCCTCAGCCCGCAAACCATGCCGATCCTGCCCCATTCCTTGCCGGTCATGGCGGTGATTGCGCTCTATCCGCCGCTGTATCGAAAGGTCATGGCGCGCACGATAGGACACTTGCAAGAGACGAATAAGACGTCATAGGCTCGGCCTATGGGACGCCTTTTATGCCTTCTTGTTGCCCTCGCCGGCCCTGTCACTGCCCAAGAGCGGCTTTCGGCAGAGGCGTTTGATGCCTTTACCCGCGGCCAGACGTTTTATTACGGATATGACGAGGAGCCGTATGGCGCGGAGGAATACCGCGAGGACCGCCGCGTGCGCTGGTCGTTTTTAAACGGCGAGTGCAAAGAGGGATATTGGTATGAGACCGCGGAGCGGCTGATTTGTTTTGTGTATGAAGACCGCCCCGACACGCCGCAATGCTGGGCCTTTTATAACGAGGCCGGAAAGCTGCGCGCCACCTTCGAAAACGGGGCACAAGCCGCGCCGCTCTATCAAATTGAAAAAAGCGAAACACCAATGCTCTGCACGGGGCCGCAAATCGGCGTTTAGCGCAGCTTGGGCGGCGCTGACGGATCCCGCCCCGGCGCGGCGGGCGTTTGAAGGCTTGGCGTGGCGGGCACGGGCACATCAAAGCGCAGCCCTGCACGGGCGAACTGGTCGCGCAAGGCTTCGCTGTCATTGAAGAAGGCCACATCGAGGCTTGTGTCTTCAAGCCCGGAAAACACCAAAGCCTCGCTTGCGGCCTTGGCCAAAGGGGCTTGGGCAGGCTCTTTCGCCCCGAGGATCGCAAGCATCATGCCACCCTCCTCTTTGGCCACCAGATAGGCCACATTGGCCAGACCCGCTGCCCGGCTCAGCTTGGCATCCAGCGCATGGAGCAATACCTCGGGGATGTCAGGGCTTTTGAGGGCTGCAAGCCCGCCCTTGCGCTTGGCCGCGGGGGCCGCCTCCTGCGGGGCGGCCTTGAGCGTGTCACACATCCAGACCATCGCCTCGGCGGGCAGCATAATCGAGGAGGGCGCCACTTCGAGATTGAGCGCAAGCCCTGCGCCTTCTGTTGCGAGCATTTGCGCCATGATCCGCCCCGAGAGCGCCGCATAGGGCGCCGGCCCGCCCGTAAACGCCGACAGGCGCGCCGCAGAATCAAAGCCCAGAACAAGCCGTTCGCCCTCGACCTCGACAATCTGCGGCTCGATCATTTCGGCCTTCGGCTCGGCTTCGAGCAGCAAAAACACCTCGATATCGGCCAAAATCGAGTAAAAGCTCATCCGCAGCTGCACATCCTCGGGATTTTGCATCATGGCCGCGTGGGCTGTGTCCAGGAGTGTCTTTTCGCTCATGCAGAACCTCATTTAGCGCCGAACGGTCCGCAGCCCGGCAGCAAACCCGCGTTGTCTCTTTGCCCTCACGTATTGCGCCAGGGTCTGTGCGGCAAGCGAAAACAGGACAAACCGCGCCAAAGCGGCGCCCCCTTTCGCGCGGCCTGCGGGCCCGCACAAGCACGATCGGGGCCATTCGGCAGGTTTTGGCTGTTTTCAACACAGGCGTCTTATTTTTGCCCAAAACAACTGTATACTCATACGAAACAATAAAACGGCAGCCTTGGGCCAATACACTTCGTCTTAGTAAAATAGGGTTACACCCAAGGTGCCAGATAAGAAACGGAGCGGGCATGCTCGAGTTTAACAACGTTAGCAAGTCCTTCTGGACGGGCACACAGAGGAAGGTGATCCTTGAAAAGGTCTCCTTCCGGGTGGAGCTTGGCAGCTCTCTTGGTATTCTGGCCCCCAATGGGACCGGCAAAACCACATTGATCAATATGATGTCGGGTCTTGAGAAGCCCGATGAAGGCTCGATCCTGCGGGAGTGCAAGATCAGCTTTCCGCTCGGGTTTATGGGCGGCGTGGTGCCGCGCCACACCGCAGTTGAAAACAGCCGCTTTATCGCCCGGCTTTACGGGCTGGACCCCGATTATGTCGAGGCCTTCTGCCGCTGGCTGTGTAACCTTGGCGAATATTTCGAGCAGCCGCTCGGCACCTATAGTCAGGGGATGCGGGCGCGGTTTTCCTTTGCGCTGCTTCTGGCCCTTGATTTTGATATCTACCTCATTGACGAGGGAATGCCAAACTCGACCGATGTCGAGTTCAACCGCAAGGCCGGCGAAATCCTGCGCGACCGTTTGCGCACCACAACCGTGATCATCGTATCCCACCAGGCACAAGTGCTCGAAAAGTTCGCCCGTTCGGCGGCCGTTTTGATTGATGGCAAGTTGCATATGTTTGACACCCTAGAGGAAGCGAAACAGCTCTATGACTATGAAACCCAAAGCTAGAAAGTTTCGCATCAGGCGCACAACCCCCTGTCTCTTATACACATCT
>JAHBAN010000185.1 GCA_018500075.1 Flavobacteriia bacterium
AAATTGGGCAAGATTGAGGCATACCGCCATAAAGAGCGGGTTCAAGTTGGAACAAGGACACGGCATCGTATCGTGACCGACCAAGTTGGAAGGATTGGGTAGTGTTAACTCGTGCAACAGGCGCAGCTTTGCGCGCTATACTTATGGCATTGCTGCTCGCAATGCCCTCGCTGCTTCTTCCAAACGTCAGCACAGATACGAGCCAGATCACCGTTCTGGTGGCGCTGCTCGCCTTCCTGATGACCTTTATAGAATATTACAGCCAATACCCCTCGATCATCGAATTCCGCTACGCCTCGCCCTTCAACCGGCTGCGCTTTCTGGCGCTCTTTGTGATTGTCACATTGCTCTCCGTCATTCTTGCCAGCCCGACCGGCTCCAGTCAGATGGCCGGCACGCTCACCCAACTTGGAACAGCATGGGGCGCGGCGCTTGATTTTCCCTTCTCCCCGGTCCGCCTTGTCGTGCTGATGATGCCCGAATATGCCTCTGCCGAGCTGATCAGCTCTGTGCGCACCTCTGCGGGCATTGCCTATATGGTCTCGCTGGTCGCGCTGTTTGTCTTTGTCACAATGGTGCGCCTGCTCGGCTGGCCGACCCGCAACCGCGCCTTCAACGTCTGGATCAACCTGCCGCTGTTTGACCCGACCGCCGGCGGTGATGTTGTTCACCGCCTCAAGCGTGATGCAGGTCTTAACATTGTGTTAGGAATTTTACTGCCATTCTTGATCCCAGCAATTGTGAAAGCGGCTTCAAGCTTCATCGATCCGATCTCGATGCAGAATCCGCAAACCTTGATCTGGACAATGACAGCATGGGCCTTTCTTCCTGCCAGCATGATCATGCGCGGAATCGCCATGGGGCGGATTGCCGAGCTGATCGAGGAAAAGCGCAATCGTGCCTATTCCGAAGCCAAGAAAAGCGGGTTGCAAACCGCCTCGGCCTGACTCTTCTCTGCCTGACCCTTCTGTCGCTGCTGCTCTCGCTTGTGCCCGCCGCGCCGCTGCTGGCCAAAGACCTGCGCATCGCCTTTTTCAACGCGGGGCTTTCCCGCAAAGGTCCGGGTCTTCTGATGCGCGATATCACGCGCCAAGAGGCGCAGGTCTTGGCCGCCCGCGATGTGATTGCGCGCATCAACCCCGATATCCTCGTTCTCTCGGATTTTGACTATGACGCCGAGGCGCGCGCCCTCTCCGCTTTTGCCGCGCTGCTCGCAACCGCCGGCGCGCCCTATCCCTACCGCTTTGCCCGCCGGCCCAACACGGGCTGGGCCACGGGGCTTGATATGGATGGCGACGGCCGCCTCGGCACGCCGCGCGATGCGCAGGGCTTTGGGTATTTTGCCGGTCAGGGCGGGCTTGCCGTGCTCTCGCGCTTTCCCTTTGACGCGCCCCGCCTGCAAGACTTTTCCGCCCTGCTCTGGCGCGATACGCCCAAGGCACTGCTGCCAAAGCACGCGAGCGGCGCACCTTTCCCCTCGGCGGCGGCTCTCGCCGCCCAGCGCCTGTCAACCACGGCGCATTGGTCGCTGCCGGTCAGCCTCGCGGGCGGTGCGCTCACCCTCTTGATCAGTCAGGCCACACCCCCCGTCTTTGACGGTGTCGAAGACCGGAACGGCAAGCGAAACCATGACGAAAACGCGCTCTGGCTCCACCATATCGAAGGCCGCCTCGGCACGCCGCCAAGCGGCCCCTTCGTGCTGGCCTTCGGGGCCAATCTTGACCCTGCCGACGGCGCAGGCCGGCGCGACGTGATGCACACCCTGCTGGCCCACCCCGCGCTGCAAGATCCGCGCCCCAAAAGCGAGGGCGCAGCCCTGGCCGCCACACCCGGACAGCGCGGCGACCCTGCGCTCGACACCGCCGATTGGCGCGACCCGACAGAAGACAGCTTCGGCCCCGGCAATATGCGGGTTGATTTCCTGCTGCCTTCGGCTGATCTCGCGGTCAAGGACGCCGGCGTCTTCTGGCCCGCGCCTCAAAACGCCGCAGACCACGCCCTCGCCCTTGCAGCCAGCCGCCACCGCCTCGTTTGGCTGGATATCCGCCTGCCCTGACGGCCTTATGTTTCTTGACCCTTCCCTCGGCAGCCGCTAGCTCAGAGCCAAGCTATTCAAACGAGGAACCACATCATGAGCAACCCTTCGCTTCTTATCCTTCCCGGTGACGGCATCGGCCCCGAAGTTATGGCCGAAGTCCGCAAGGTCATCGACTGGTATGGCGCCAACCGCGATCTTACCTTTGACGTCAGCGAAGACCTCGTCGGCGGTGCTGCCTATGATGCGCATGGCACGCCTTTGCATGATGACACAATGGCCAAGGCCCAAGAGGTTGACGCCGTTCTGCTTGGCGCGGTCGGCGGCCCCAAATATGATGTGCTCGACTTTTCGGTCAAGCCCGAGCGCGGCCTTCTGCGCCTGCGCAAGGAAATGGACCTGTTCTCAAACCTGCGCCCGGCGCAATGCTTTGACGCGCTGGCCGATTTCTCGTCCCTGAAGAAAGATGTGGTCGCCGGTCTTGATATCATGATCGTGCGCGAGCTGACCTCTGGCATCTACTTTGGCGAGCCGCGCGGCATCTTCGAAGAAGGCAACGAGCGTGTCGGCATCAACACCCAGCGCTACACCGAAAGCGAAATCGCCCGCGTCGCCCGCTCTGCCTTTGAACTCGCCCGCAAGCGCGGCAACAAGGTCTGCTCGATGGAAAAAGCCAATGTCATGGAGTCAGGGATCCTCTGGCGTGATGTTGTGACAGAAATTCACCAAGCCGAATACGCCGATGTCGAGCTATCGCATATGTATGCCGACGCAGGTGCCATGCAGCTCTGCCGCTGGCCCAAGCAGTTTGACGTGATCGTCACAGACAACCTCTTTGGCGACCTCTTGTCAGACGCCGCCGCGATGCTCACAGGCTCGCTCGGAATGCTGCCCTCTGCCTCGCTCGGCGCGCCCATGGCCAATGGCCGCCCCAAGGCGCTTTACGAGCCGGTGCACGGCTCCGCACCCGATATCGCCGGCCAGGGCAAAGCCAACCCGATCGCCTGCGTGCTCAGCTTTGCCATGGCGCTGCGCTACAGCTTTGATCAGGGCGCCGAGGCCGACCGTTTGGAAGCTGCGGTTGAGAAAGTCCTCGCCGATGGCGCGCGCACAGCCGATCTTCTCGGCGAAGAAGGCGCCAGCGCGATCAGCACATCACAGATGGGCGACGCCATTGTCGCCGCGCTCACAGCCAGCCTCTAAGGCGCGCAAAAAGCATCAGACGGCTCCGCCTCCCGTGCGGGGCCGTCTCGCTTTTCAGGTGTTAAACCCAAGCGCGCGAACCGCCTCGCCCAAGGCCCTGCGAAAGAGCTGCGCAGCCGGCGACGCCTCCTCTTCGGCCCGCGTCATAACCCCGACAGGCCCGGCGGTAATACCCGTTTCAATCGGCAATTGCTCCAGAAGACCGCTCGCAATATCGCCCGCAACAACGCTCTGGGAAATGATCCAGACCGCGTCGCTCGCCCGCGTCAACCCACGGCCATAATCGCCCGACACGCTCTCGATCCGATGCGCCAAACCGGCCACGCCCTCGGCAATGAACAGCCTGTCCACCAAAGGCCGGATCGCCGCGCGCTCTGTCGGATAGATCACCAGGTGGTCGCGCAGCGCCGCAAGCCGCCGCTCCCCAGAGAGCGGATGCCCCGCGCGCACAACAAAAGCCACCTGCTCGCTGTAAAGCGGCGTAAAGCTGATCCCCGCCATGGTCGCAGGCGGCCCCATCCGCCCGACAGCCAGATCAAGCCGCCCCGCGCGCAACCGCTCCATCAAAAAGCCGTGCGGCCCGTCCTCGACCCTGAGCAGAGTCTCAGGCTCATGGGCGCGAAACCTCAGGCTCGCCAGCGGCAAGACCCGCGCCGCCACGCTCGGCATCGCCCCCACAGCTGTCTCTTATACACATCT
>JAHBAN010000085.1 GCA_018500075.1 Flavobacteriia bacterium
CGATTATATTGCGCTCACCGATGAAACCAACGAGCGCGCGGGGATGAAGCCCAAGCCGATCTGGAAGCACGTTTTGCGACCACGCACCATTCTTTATACAACGCTGTGGTCGTTTGTCGGCATATTGCTCGTGGTGGCGCTGTTTGTCCGGTCTGATATCGAGATGACGGTCGCGCCTGTGCGCAACCCGACCTATGTGACCTTGTCCGACGGCTCGATCCGCAACGTCTACGAAATCCGCCTGCTCAACAAACATGGCGAAGACCGGCCTTTCCGTGTGACTGTGAAGGGCGATCCGGCTGTGCGCTTGCAGCTTGAGGGCAACCCTTACGAGACAGTGACTGTGCCTGCGGACAGCACCTATCTTGTGCGGACCTATGTTGTAGCCCCTCCCGGCTCCAAGCCTGCAGAGAGCGAGCGTGTGGACATTCGCATTTGGGCAGAAGACCTTACGTCGGGTGAGCGGGCCTACAAAGACACGATCTTTAACGGGAGGGCGAACTGATGCCGCGTGAAATTACGGGCCGTCATGTGTTTCTTGGGTTTTGCGCTGCTTTTGGCGTGATCATTTCGGTGAATGTGCTTTTGGCCTATAACGCTGTCAAAACCTTTCCCGGACTGGAAGTGAAGAACTCCTATGTGGCGAGCCAGGAGTTCAACAAGCGAAAGGCCGCGCAGGAGGCTCTGGGCTGGGAGGTGAGCGCCAGCGCCGAGGGCGGCTTGTTGCGGCTGGTGATGAACGGGCCGGACGGCGCGCCTGTCTATCCCACCGAGATGAAAGCGGTCTTGGGGCGCGCCACCCAGATCAAGGACGATCAATTGCTCGAGTTTCGCCATGACGGCACCGCTTTTGTCGCGCCGGTTGCGCTTGAGCGGGGCAATTGGAACATCCGGATGACGGCAACCGCTGAGGATGGCACGCTGTATAGCCGCCGTCTTGTGTTGCGTGTGAAACAGTGAGGCGCGGGAGGTGAGCACCGGTCTGTCAGCCTGTCCTGCCTGTTCTGCGGCCCCCGCTGCGGAAGATCTGGCCGAGCGCGCCGCGCAGAAAAATGCGCGGCTGGCGTTGTCTTTGCCGAACATTCACTGCGCCGCCTGTATTTCGGCGGTGGAGCGGCGGCTTGCAGCAGAGCCGGGCGTGAAGACGGCGCGCGTCAACCTGACGCTGAAGCGGGCGACGATTGAAGCCGAGAAGGATGTGAGCGCGCGCCAGCTTGTCGAGGCGCTGGGCGAAATCGGCTATGAGGCGCATGAGCTGGACGCCGGCACGCTGAGCGCGACAGAGACTGACAAGGCGGGGCGCGAGCTTTTGATGCGGCTGGCTGTGGCGGGCTTTGCGGCGATGAATGTGATGCTGTTGAGCGTGTCTGTCTGGTCGGGGGCGGCGGATGCGACGCGGGATATGTTTCACTGGATATCGGCGGCGATCACGCTGCCGACAGTTCTTTTTGCGGGCCAGCCGTTTTACAAAAGCGCTTGGAGTGTTCTCAAGCACGGCCATTTGAATATGGATGTGCCGATCACGCTGGCGATTGTTTTGGCGGTTGTCACCTCGCTTTGGGAGACGACGCTTTCGGGGGCGCACGCCTATTTTGACGCGGCATTGGCGCTGACGTTTTTTCTATTGGCAGGCCGGTATCTTGACCACCGCACCCGCGCGATTGCCCGCTCGGCGGCAGAAGAGCTTGCGGCGCTGGAAGTGCCGCGCGTGACCCTTCTGATTGACGGGCAAGAGCGCGAGCTGCCCACGGCGGAGCTTCGGCTGGGCGATATTGTTCTTGTGCGGCCCGGCGGGCGGATGCCTGTGGACGGAGAGATCATCGAGGGCCAGAGCGAGCTTGACCGCTCCTTGCTGACGGGGGAGAGCCTGCCGGTGTTTGCCGGTGTGGGTCAGGCTGTGTCGGCGGGCGAAGTGAACCTGACCGGACCTTTGAAAATCCGCGCGACGGCGGTTGGCGAAGAAACCTCCTTGCACCGTATGGCCGACTTGGTGGCGATCGCGGAGTCCGGGCGCTCTAAATATACCTCGCTGGCGGATGCGGCGGCCAAGCTCTATGCGCCGGGTGTGCATATCCTGTCGGCTTTGGCCTTTTTGGGCTGGTTGCTTTACTCCGGGGATATGCGGGTCGCGCTCAATATTGCGGCGGCGGTTCTGATTATCACCTGCCCCTGTGCGCTTGGGCTGGCTGTGCCGGCTGTGACGACAGCGGCGAGCGGCAAGCTGTTTCGCAAGGGAATGCTCATCAAGCATGAAACCGCGATGGAGCGTCTGGCGCAGGTTGATACTGTTGTGTTTGACAAAACCGGCACGCTGACCGAGGGCACCCCCGAGCTGATCAATGCGGCGGCGATCTCGCAGGAGGATATGGCGCTGGCCATGGCGCTTGCCGAAGGCTCGTCGCATCCTTTGTCGCGCGCGATCTGGGCGGCGGGCAAAGCGGCGGGTGTGGCGCCTGTGGCGCTGAGCGAGCAGAGCGAGGTGCCCGGCTATGGCGCGCAAGGGCGGCTTGACGGGCAGTGCGTGCGCCTTGGGCGTGCGGGCTGGGTTGGCGCAGACGCGGGTGAGAAAACCAGCAGCTGGCTTCAGCGCGGCGAAGGCCCAGCGGTGGCGTTTGAATTTGCCGACAGTTTGCGCGCGGGCGCCCAAGAGGCTGTGAGCGCGCTCAAGGCGTCGGGCAAGGATGTGATCCTGTTGTCGGGCGATACGCGGCTTGCTGTCGGGGCCATGGCGGAGCGGCTTGGCATTGAGACATGGATTGCCGAAGCCCTGCCGCGCGAGAAAGCCGAGCGCATTGCGGCGCTTGCCGCAGAGGGCCATCATGTTTTGATGGTGGGGGACGGGCTTAACGATACGGCGGCGCTCACGGCGGCTTATGTTTCTATTTCGCCTGCGAGCGCTTTGGATGCGGCGCGTGTGGCGAGCGATATTGTGTTGCTGGGCGGCAATCTTGCCCCGATTGCGGAGGCCACGGAAACCGCGCGCTCGGCTGTGCGCCGTATCAAAGAGAACTTCCAGATTGCGACGGTTTACAATATCATCGCCGTGCCGCTGGCTGTGGCAGGGATGGCGACGCCGCTGATCGCCGCTTTGGCGATGTCGGCCTCGTCGATCACAGTTTCGCTCAATGCGCTGCGCCTGAGAGGATAAGGTTTGAATATTCTAAGTTATCTGATCCCGATCTCTTTGATCCTGGGTGGTGTCGGGCTTGGCTTTTTTATTTTTACGCTCAAGACCAACCAATATGACGACCCCGAGGGGGACGCGCGGCGGATTTTGTCAGGTGAGTATGACGACAGGCCCAAGCAGGACTGAGCGGCGCGCCCCTTAGCCCGGCCCCATCATGAAGCAGGTTACATTGCGCGCCTGAAGGCGGCGGCAGGCTGTTTCTGCGCGTTCGCGGGTGAGGCCGTTGAAGTTGGCTTCATAGCCTTTCGGGCGTTTCACGACGCTGCGCAGCGAGCCATCGAGGGTTTCCATCTCGTTGAGGGCGGTTTTGAGCAGGGCGCGTTCGGCATGGTAGCGCGAATTGAAGCGTCCGACATTGATCCCCCAATGTTTGCCGCCTTCGCCGGAGAGGCGTGTGACGACTTCGCGCGGCTGCGCCTGAGCGCTGGGGCGCGATTTGATGGCGCTTTGGACCGAGGCGAGCACCAGATCTTTGGGCCGCGCGGCCGGGCTGGTCTTGGGCTGTGCGGCGGGGCTTGTGGTGAGGCTTGCGGCCTGGGCTTCGAGGAGCGCGGCCTTGATATCGTCTTTCATGGCGATCAGCACGGGGGCTGGCTCTTGGCTTGGGCGCATCTGTGGGCGCAGGCTTGTTTTGACAGCGGTCACAAGGCGGATTGTGCGGCCTGATGTGCCGTCATTTTCGGCCAGAAGCGGGCCTGTTTCGAGGCCATATTCGGGGGTGTCGGGCTTGTTCAGGCGGGCGCGGCTCGGGGCTTTGCGAAAGCCGAGATCAAGCAGTTCGGCGATGCGGGCGTTGCGCGTGGCTGTGGAGCGGCCGCCAAAGACCGTCGCGATGATCCGTTCGTTGCCGCGCTGGGCCGAGGACACAAGATTGAAGCCGGCGGCGCGGGTGTAGCCTGTTTTTATCCCGTCGGCACCTTTGTAGGCGGCGAGCAGGCGGCGGTTGGTATTGGCGACTTGGCGGATGCCGGCGTCGGCTGTCGTGCGCGAGAACAGGTTGTAATACTCGGGGTAGTCATAGAGCACATGGCGGCCCAGGATCGTCATGTCACGCGCTGTCGACATATGGCCGTTTTCTGTCAGGCCATTGGCATTTTTGAAGGTTGTGCGGGTCATGCCGAGGGCTTTGGCTGTGCGGTTCATCCGGCGGGCAAACTTGGCTTCGGAGCCTGAAATCGCCTCGCCGATCGCAGTGGCGCAGTCATTGGCTGATTTGATCGCGGCGGCGCGGATGCAATAGCGCAGTTTGATTTTCTGACCGGGCCGAAGCCCAAGCTTTGAGGGCGGCTCGGCGGCGGCGTTTCTGGAGATCACGATGTTTGTATCAAGATCGATTTCGCCTTTTTCGATCGCTTCAAAGGCGATGTAGAGCGTCATCATTTTTGTGAGGGAGGCGGGGTGAAGCCGGGTGTCGGCGTTCTCTGAATGCAGCACTTCGCCTGTGCGGGCGTCCATCACGAGGGCGGCGTAGGGCGCGGCGATGGCGCTGGTTGGCAGCGCGGCCAGCATCATGATCCATGCAAAGAAGAGAGGACCCAAACGGGCCACAGAGATACACTGTCTCACAGCTTTTGCCTTTTTCTGCCTCGGGTGCCGCCGATTTGCTCGACTGACAAATTTATTGAGGAAAGGCTAACATATCGCGGCTATTGAATAAAGTTTTCATTTTGGCAGGGAGGTTGCGAATTTTCGGCACATTTAGTTGTCTGTTGTTTGGGGTATACTAGATAAAGCATTGTGGCGGAAATATGGCTGGCTCTGCCATGTTTGTGCTGACAGAGCCGGCGCGGGGTCTGTCAGGTCAGTTTGATGATCTGCTTGCCGATGTTGCGGCCCTCCAGAAGCCCCATGAAGGCGCGGGGCGCGTTGTGAAGCCCTTCGGTGATGTCTTCGAGGTAGGCGAGCTGGCCTGTCGCGACCAGCGGCGCGATTTCTTTGAGGAAAGCCGGGTAGTGGCTGTAGTGGTTTGAGATGATAAAGCCGTTGACCGACATCTGTTTGACCAGAATGGAGCGCCAGAGCGCGGGGAGCCTGTCTGGACCCTCCGAGCGGACTCCGCCGCCGAGGGCGCCGGCATTGTAGCCCGAGATCATCCCGCAGACGGGAATGCGCCCGAAGGTGTTCATCAGGGGGAGGACGGCTTCAAAGACTTTGCCGCCGACATTTTCAAAGTAGATGTCGACGCCTTCGGGCGCGGCTTGGGCAATGGCTTGGCGCAGGCTTTTGGCGCTGTCATGGGCGCGGTGGTCGATTGCGGCGTCAAAGCCGAATGTCTCAAGCGCCAGCGCGCATTTGTCGGCACCGCCCGCGATGGCCACGGTGCGCAAGCCCTTCGCCTTGGCGATCTGGCCGACCATGGAGCCGACAGGGCCGGTTGCGGCTGCGACAACGAGGGTTTCGCCGGCTTGGGGGCGGCCCAGCTCTGTCAGCCCATACCAGCCGGTGAAGCCGGGCATTCCGAGAACGCCGAGGGCGGTTGTCGCGGGCAGGCTGTTGTCGAGCTTGCGCAGCTGGTTGGCGGGGAGGCAGCCGTGGCTGGCCCAGCCGAACATACCGAAGGCCATGTCGCCCACGGCAAAATCGGGCGAGCGTGAGGCGATGACCTCGCCGACGGCACCGGCTTCCATGACGCCGCCGATGGGCACGGGGGCGGCGTAGCTTTTGGCGTCATCCATGCGCCCGCGCATATAGGGATCGAGCGAGAAGGCGTGCAGCTTGACCAGCACTTCGCCCGCAGCGGGCTTTGGCAAGGGCCGCTCAACCAGAGCGAAATCGCTGTCTTTGGGCGCGCCGACGGGGCGGGCGGCAAGGGTGATCTGGTGCAGGGTCTCGCTCATGGGGTGGCTGTCCTTTGTTCTGTGCCGCGATACCGGAAGACGGCTGTGGCTGTTGCGATCAGAGCGCCTGTGCTGTCGTGAAGCTCTCCGGATGCGAAAGCCGTCTTGCGGCCACCGCCTGTTTTGTGGCCCGTGGCTGTGACAGCTTCGCCCGTGGCAACGCCGAGGTAATTGACGTTGAGCGAGAGGGTCATGACGAGCTGGCGCAGATCGGGATCGCCGGTATAGGCGACGGCAAAGCCCATCGCTGTGTCGAGCAGCGTTGCATGAACGCCGCCGTGCAGGATGTGATAGCGGTTGCCGAGGTGATCATGGAGGGGCTGGGTCAGGGTGCAGCGGCCCTCGGACCAGTCTGTGACCGTAAAGCCGAGCGTTTCTTGAAACGGGTATGGTGCTTCTATGAGAGAGGTCATGTGACAGTCCTTGCGGCTTTGAGGCCAGCGCTGGCAAAGGCGGGAACGTAAGCGCCGAGGCGTCTGGCCTGATCGGGGGAGGAGGCATTGCCATCGAGGGCGCGTTTGAGCACGCCTTGCAGGATTGCCCCCATGCGAAAGTAGGAAAAGGCCAGATAGAAGCCGAAATTCTCGATTTGGGGCAGGCCACGGCGCGCACAATAGGCGGCGATGAACGCATCGTCTGTCATCAGGCCGTGCCGGGCGCGATCGACGCCCTGAAGGCCGCGCCCCTCGGCGCCTTGGGGCATCGACCATTGCATGATCACGGCGGCAAGATCGGCGTAGGGGTGGCCGATTGTGGACAGCTCCCAATCGAGCACGGCGCGGATGCGGGCGCTGTCTGGCGCAAAGAGCAGGTTGTCGATCCGGTAGTCGCCATGCACCAGCGTGCGCTGGCCGTCATCAGCCGGGAGATTGCTTTGCAGCCAGTCGATGAGCGCTGTCATATCGGGGATGTCGGCGGTCTGGCTGGCCTCGTATTGTCTGGCCCAGCGGCTGATCTGGCGGGCGTAATAATTGCCTTCGGGGCCATAGTCTGACAGGCCCGCGGCGGCGATATCCACATCATGGATCGCGGCGAGAACGCGGTTCATCTCCTTCATGACGGCATGGCGCGCCTCGGGGGCGAGCTGGGGCAAGGTCGGCTCGGCAAAGACACGGCCCTGCACCGCTTCCATCACATAAAAGGCGGAGCCGATCACGCTGTCATCTTCGCAGAGGGCCAGCATCTGCGCGACGGGAACGGCGGAGCCGGCCAGCGCCTTTTGCACGCGAAACTCGCGCTCGACTGCGTGCGCTGACTTCAGCAGCACTCCCGCTGGCTTGCGGCGCAGCACATAGTTGCGCGCCGGCGTTTTGAGAAGATAGGTCGGGTTGGACTGGCCCTGCGCGAATTTTTCAGCTGTGAGCGGGCCTGAAAAACCCTCGAGGTGGGCGGTGAGCCATGTGGCGACGGCCCCTGTGTTCAGTGTGTTTGGGTTTGACATGACGGCCTCAGCTATAGGTCAGCAGCCGCGCTTCATTGGCGGCGGTGATATGGGGCGTTTCGTTGAAGCTGCTCAGATGTGCGGCGCGGGGCGTGATGATGAGCCGGCTCATGGCGCAATTCTTGATCTGGAGTTGCAGGCGGATCATCGCATCGGCGGGCGCGCCCATGATCTCGCCCACGGTCTGCCCGATCGCGCCGCCGGAGGAGACGACAAGCACGGTCTCATGTCCTTCGCGCATGGCCTCGGTGCGGGCGGCGCGCACGCGGGCTGTGAAGGCGGCGTAGCTTTCGGGCGGATCGGTGATCTCGCCGCGCTGCCACTCCAGCACGGTTTCGCGCAGCGCCTTGAAGTGTGCGCGCCTGTCGGTGTGCAGGTTGTCAGGGCGGGGGCGGCCCGCGTAGCGCGCCTCAAGCAGGCCGCCAAAGTCAAACTCGTTGAAGCCGGGCAAGATGCGCGGCGGGGCCGTGTGGCCAAGCGCTTGGTTGATGCCCTCCCAAGTCTCGGCGTGACGCCTCTGTGCGCCAAGGCAGACCGCATCGGGGACAAGGCCGAGCGCTTTCAGGGCCTGCCCGAGCGCGCGGGACTGTGCGTGGCCAAGCTCGGAGAGCTTGTCATAGTCAGCCGCCCCAAAGCTGGCTTGGGCATGGCGGATCAGGAGGAGCGTGGGCATTACACCGCCTCCAGATAGCGCAGGCCGAGCCAGCGCGCGGCCAGCGCGGGCTTGTCCTGCCCTTCGATCTCGACGGTGACATCATAAGCGATTTTATAGCCACCATCGGCGCGCTGGCTCAGCTCGACCAGTGTGAAGCGGCCACGCACCCGCGCGCCGGTGGGCACGGGCGCAAGGAAGCGCAAGGAGTCAAAGCCGTAGTTCACGCCGGTGGCTTCCCCTTGCAGGGCGGGCATTTCATAGACCATCGCCGAGAGCAGCGAGAGCGTGAGAAATCCATGCGCTATGGTGCTGCCAAACGGGCTGGCCGCGCCTGCGGCGGGATCAAGGTGAATCGGCTGCCAGTCTTCTGTGACATCGGCAAAGGCTTTGATGCGCGCGGCGCTCATCTCATACCAGCGGCTTGTGCCGACCTCCTGGCCCAGCTGCGCCTGCATCTGCTCGGGTGTTTGGCGCGTGCTCACTAGAGATCCTCGTTGAAGATCGAGATCGGCGCGGCGGATTGCATCCCGCCGGAGAGCGGCAGGATTGCTCCGCTCACGTAAGCGCCTGCGCGCGAGCAGAGAAACTGTAGCGCGCCGGCGATGTCTTCGGCTGTTCCGACGCGGCCCAAGGGCACGCCTTTGGCTGATTCTGCGCGGCCCTCTTCGGACCCGAGGGCGAAATCTGTCATTTTGGACGGGAAAGGCCCCGGCGC
>JAHBAN010000187.1 GCA_018500075.1 Flavobacteriia bacterium
GAAATATTGATCTCGTCGAGCACGATCAGATCATACTCTGCGCTCACCATCATTTGCCGTGCTTGGTTGAGGGCCGCTTCAGCCGCCGCGATATCGCGGGCGCGGTCCTGGCTGTCCCAGGTGAAGCCCTCGCCCATCATATGCCAGTCCACCCCGCCCAAACGGTCAAAAAACTGCTTTTCTCCGGTGATCCACTTGCCTTTGACAAACTGAACCACCCCGACACGCTGCTTCCAGCCCAGCGCGCGGGTGATCACGCCAAAGGCCGAGCTGCTCTTGCCCTTGCCATTGCCCGTATGCACCAGCACAAGCCCCTTCTCGGGGTCGCGCAGCTCTTTTTGTCTGGCCTGATGCGCCGCCTGAACATCTTTCATTCTGGCGCGGTAGTCTTCTGCCTCTGTCATGGGCTGCTCCTCTCTGTTCGCTCCGACAAAAGCGCAGAAACGCGGGCGGGTTGCCAGTCAATTGAGCACGCAATCATCACAATCCAACCCTTATTTCGCCAGAGTTGCCAGAAAAACTGCCTGCGCATCTACCCCTGTGAGGAGATCCGCTTTTGATCCGGTCAGACCCTCTTGCGCGCCCGATCCGGCGCCGTTCGGGCCTTTGGGCGGCCTGCCTGTTGCTCGTCTCTGCGGCCTTGGTCTGTCAGCCCGGCCGGCTGCCCCGTGACACCATAACAAGCCTGAGCGCCCCGCCGCAGGTTACGATCTCCGCTCTGGGCGCGCGCCCGTAAAGCGGCGCTGGAGCTTGGCCATCCCGCCAATCCACCGGTCATAATCGGCCACCTTGGCCTGCAGATAGGCCGCCACTTCAGGGTGCGGCAAAATCAGGAAACGCTCCGCCTCGACCCCGTCCAGCGCCGCCGTCGCGACAGCCTCTGCGCTCAAGACCCCGTCAAGCGTCGCGGGGTGGTTCTCTGCGCCACGGATCATATCGGTGTCTACCCCCTGCGGGCACAGCACCGAAACTTTGATCCCGTCGTCGCGATGGCTGATCGCAAGGTTTTCCGCAAAGCCGATCGCCGCGTGTTTTGTCGTCGCATAGGGCGCACTGCCGATCTGGCTCAAAAGCCCCGCCGCCGAGGCGGTCTGAAGGAAATACCCCCCGCCCCGCGCCCGCATCCGCGGAACAAGAACAGCCGCCGCATGGATATGCGCCATCACATTGACATCCCAAGCGCGCTGCCAGTCTTCCGGGCGCGCGCCCGCCGCATTGTCAAAGCCGAGCGCACCCAACAGGCCCGCATTCGAGCAAAAAAGATCAATCGGGCCAGCCGTGGCTTCGATCTCCTCAATCCGGCTGCGCAAAGCAACAGGATCGGCCACATCGCAAATATAGCCGCTGTCCGCCCCCGCAACAGACTGCACCGCTTCGGACAGATCAAGGGCGGCCACATGGACCGCCCCCCTGTCTTTCAGCTCCCGCACCAGCGCCGCGCCAATCCCTCTGGCCGCGCCTGTCACAACAGCAATTTTTCCGGCGATCCGCACCCGACCGATCAGCTTGGCGACATACCGCGCAAACGCTCCGAGCGGCGGCGCAACAGTTCCAGCGTGGTCAGAAGCGCAATCGAGATCACAACCAAAATCGTCGCCACAGCAAGGATCGTCGGGCTGATCTGTTCGCGCAGGCCGGTGAACATCTGCCAAGGCAGCGTCTTCTGGCTCGCCGAGCCAACAAAGAGCACAACCACAACCTCGTCAAAGCTCGTGATAAAGGCAAACAGGCCGCCCGAAATAACCCCCGGCAAAATCAGCGGCATCTGCACCCGGAAGAAGGTCGTCACAGGGTCCGCGCCCATATTGGCCGCGGCGCGGGTGAGCGAGCGGTCAAAGCCCACAAGCGTGGCCGTCACCGTGATAATCACAAACGGAATACCCAATACAGCGTGCGCAAGGATCACTTTGATATAGCCGACAAGGTTCTTATCCAGCCCGAGCGTGCCTTCCATCCAGTTGCCGATCTGGCTGTAGAAAAAGAACATCCCGGTGGCCGAAATGATCAGCGGAACAATCATCGGCGAAATCATAATCGCCATAATCGCACGCCGCCCCGGCACATGGGATTGCGACAAGCCAATCGCCGCCAGCGTCCCGAGGCTGACAGAAATCACCGTGGCAATCGGCGCAATGATCAGCGAGTTCTTGAAGCTGCGCTGCCATTCGTTGTTGCTGAAGAAGTCCTGATAATGCTTGAGAGAATATCCCGCAGGGTCAAACCGCAGCATCTCTGGAGTAAAGGTAAAGAAGTTCTGCGCATTGAACGAGAGCGGCAGAACCACAAGGATCGGCGTGATCAGGAAGATAAAGATAATTCCGCAAATCACACGGAACCCGAAGTGCCACAGCACCTGATACCACGTCAGATAAGGCGCAATATAAGAGCGGTAGCGCCCCTCATAAGCCCAGTATATCAGCCAGCCCGCAACAGCGCCCAGCAATCCGCCAATCACCGCAAGCGGAAGGCCGCCGCCGACAAATCCCAAAACACCGCCGGCAACAAACGTCATCCCGCGGCCCGTGCGCTCGTTGCGGATCAGCGTGATATAGACAAAGGCCAGCGCAATCATCAGCCCCGCGCCAAGAGCGACCCCCAGAGCGCCAGAGCCGTTCGCCGTGCCAAAAAACAGCCCGAAGAAAGCGCCAAAGCCGCCGGTGATCAGTGCCACAAGCCAGAATGGTTTGCGAGAAATAGGAGTGAGTGCTGCCATGGTCTTTACCCCAGTTTCACGTTGTCGATGCCGACGATCTTGTCGTAGGCCCAGTAGAGAATGAGAACCGCCCCAAGAAGGATCGAGCCGAGCGCAGCCGCGAGTCCCCAGTTGAGCGATGTCGAAATATGATAGGCGATCCGGTTGGAAATAAAGACGCCCTTATTGCCGCCAACAATCTCCGGTGTGATGTAGTAACCAATCGCCAGAATAAACACGAGGATCGAGCCAGCCCCGATCCCGGGGATAGACTGCGGGAAATAGACCCGCCAGAAGGCCGTCCAGTTCGTCGCGCCAAGGCTCTTGGCCGCGCGCAGATAGCTCGGCTGGATCGTCTGCATCACCGAATACATCGGCAAAATCATGAACGGCAGCAAGATATGGGTCATCGCAATGATCGTGCCGGTCGCGTTGTTGATAATGATCAGCCGCGAGTCATCGGCGATAAAGCCGAGCCAGACAAGCACATCATTGATCACACCCTGCTGCTGCAACATCACCTTCCAGGCGCTCGTGCGCACAAGCAGCGAGGTCCAGAACGGCAAGAGCACAAGGATCATCAAAAGATTGGCCGAGCGCGCCGGCAGGTTCGCCAAAATCCACGCCACAGGATAGCCGAGCAAGACACAGAGCGAGGTGATCACAAGTGACATCCACATGGTCCGCCCGAACAGCTTGAGCAGCACGCGCTTGTCTTCATCCTGAACCTGCGCGCCGTCAGGCGTGCGCTTCATATCCACCGCATTGAGGAAATACCCGTTGGTGTATTTCACAGAATGGGCCTTCATGATCTGCCATGTCTCGGCGTCGGCCCAATCCTTGTCAATATCGGCAAAGGTGGCCTGAAAGACGGGCGGCACAAACGCGCTTTTGGTCTCGGACAGTGCCCGAAGCATATCGGCCTGCGGGCCTGAATAAGACCCGATATCAGCCGTCTGCAAATCCTGAATCAAAGCCGGAAAGACAGACTCCCAAGGCTTGTCGCCCGCCAGCTCTTGCGCCGAATAAGCCGCTTGGCCGGGGCGGCGGCCGGCCTCGTCCACAAGCCATGTATAATTCGCAAATGTGGTATAGGCCTCGGCTGTCTTGGGCAGAAGCGCCACAATCTCCGCCGAAGGGGCAAAGCCGTTCGCCGCGGTCAGCGAGGTTGATTCAAGCCGCGCGATACGGCCCACAACCGCCTTGGCAAAGCCGGTGTCGCGCTGTGCGCCCTCGCCACCAGACATAAGCTCATACCAGACCTCTGAATCGCCCCAGCGCCGATCGAGCGCCTTGAGCTGTTTCAGATAGTCTTTGCCAAGGTCGTCAAGCGCGCGGCCCGACTTGCGAAACAGTGAAGAAAACCCGCTTTCCTCATAGTTGAACCGCGAGCCAAGGCGCGTGTGCTGTTTGGCCTCTGCCGCGAGAAACATATCATAATACAGCGCTTCAAACAGAGCCTCAGGCGGCAAGGCCTCGCCCTCGGGCTGCCACTTGGCCAGTTCGGCCACAGTGTAAGGGATCGTATCGTCGACAATCCGGTTATCAACCGAGCGAAACAGCATCGACACAATCGGGATGATAAAGGAGATCAGCACAAAAATAAGCAGCGGCGCAATCAGCATAAGGGCACGGGTTTTTTCAACCCGGAGCGCCCGCGCCAAGCTCTTTTTGAGCGGCGTGCCGTCTGCGGCCAGCACTGGCCCGTTTGTCTTTGTCTGGCTCATTTTTGTCCCCGTTTGGTATCGGTCGTTGATCGCGTTTAAGGTCTTTTTGCCTCATGCGTTTTGAATAAGGCCCCCTCGGGGCCGCATACAAAACGAAAGGAAGAGGGGAGGCCCGCAAAGGCCCCCCCAAGTGTATCGCTTATTTCGCAAGCCAAGCTTGGAATTTCGCGTCCAGGTCGTCACGGTTGTCTGCCCACCAGCTGTAGTCATAGAGGTGCACGTTTGACGCGTTGGCTGGATCTGTTGGCATATGGGGCGCCATGTCGATTCCCAGCGCTTCGTGCTTGCCTACGAGAGGCGCAGAAGACTTACGTGCAGGACCGTAGGAGATGTATTTCGCTTGGTCTGCAAGACGCTGTGTGTCTGTCGCATAGTAGACATAGTCCAGCGCACGGGCTTGACGCTCGGGCGAAAGACCTGCCGGAATGATCCAGCCGTCAAGGTCAAATGACTGCATATCCCAGAGCATACCAATTGGCTGGTTTTGCTCGGCAATCGCCGAGAAAAGACGGCCGTTGAACGTCGACCCGAACACAACTTCGCCATCGGCGAGAAGCTGTGGTGTTTCCGCGCCCGCTGTCCACCAGACAACGTTTGATTTGATGGTGTCGAGCTTGGCCAGAGCCTGCTCTACGCCTTCGTCTGTGCCCAGAACGTCATAGATCTCGTCCTTGGCAACGCCGTCGCAGTACAAAGCCCATTCCATGTTGTCGATTGGGCGCTTCTGAAGCGAGCGCTTGCCTGGGTAGGCTTCCAGATCAAAGATATCGCAAACGCTTGTTGGCGCTGTGTCGCCAACCATGTCTGTGCGATAACCGAATGTTGTCGAATAAACGATCTGTGGAATAAAGCATTCGCTGACCAGAAGGTCGCCGAAGTCTTCTGACGCTTTCGTGCCGTCAGGCGCGTCTGCCAACATCGTGTCCGGGTCGATTTCCAGCGCGAGGCCTTCGTCGCACAGACGCATCGCGTCAGAAGCAACCACATCCACAACATCCCATGTGATGTTGTTGGCTTCGTTCATGGCGCGCAGCTTGGCGACGGCTTCGGCAGAGCTGTCATCGCTGATGATGTTGACGCCGGTCTTTTCCATGTAAGGCTTGTGATACGCGTTCATTTGCGAAGCGGTGTAAGCGCCGCCCCATGACACGATGGTCATTTCGTCGGCCATATCCGCCGCACCGGAAACTCCAGCAACTATTGTCAGCGCTGTTGTTGCCATAAGTGTCTTGGTGAATTTCATTTCATTCTCCCGTTGTTGCCCGTTTTAACTTTTGTGGAGGGGCCTTTTGGGCTTTCAGCCAAACCACATTCAATCAACACGCCCCGACACGGGACGCGCGATATTCTCTTGCTGCGTTACGCGTCAAGCGCGCGGCAGTCTTGCGGCAGCCAGCCAATTTCAATCTGCTGCCCCGGTTGCAAACGCGTCTGGTCAGGCGCGTTGCGTGACTTGATGATAAATTCGTCGTTCCCGGCAACGCGAAGCCGCGTGCGGAAAATATCACCCATATAAATAAACTCGAGCACTTCCGCCTTGAGCGTATGGGCGCCCTTCTTCAGGCGCGTCTTGTCAAACTCGACCCGCTCGGGCCGGATCGAAACAGTCGTGCGGTCGCCCACTTTGCTCACATTGACAGGCATCGCGTCGATCTCTTCACCGCTGTCAAGCTGCACAACACAGGCCTCACCGCTGATCTGCTTTACCACGCCCTGCAGCGTGTTGTTCTCGCCAATAAACTGCGCCACAAAGCTGTTTTGCGGGTTTTCATACAGCTCGTCAGGCGGCGCAATCTGCTGGATGCGCCCGTCATCAAACACAGCCACACGGTCTGACATCGTCAGCGCCTCGGTCTGGTCATGCGTCACATAAACAGTGGTGATCCCCAGATTGTGCGCAAGATGGGTGATCTCAAACTGCATCTTCTCCCGCAGTTGCTTGTCGAGCGCGCCCAAAGGTTCGTCCATCAACACAAGCTCCGGCTCAAACACCAGCGCCCGCGCCAAAGCAACGCGCTGCTGCTGCCCGCCCGAAAGCTGCGCCGGACGGCGCCCGCCAAAGCTGCCCATCTCGACCATATCCAAAGCCCGCTTGACCTTGGCCTCGCGGTCAGACTTGCCGATTTTGCGGACCTCAAGCGGAAACGCGAGGTTCTCGGCAATCGTCATATGCGGAAACAGCGCATAATTCTGGAACACCATCCCAATACCGCGCTTGTGCGGCGGAATGTTGTTGATGCTCACACCGTCAATCTTGATTTCGCCATGTGTCGCCGTTTCAAAGCCCGCCAACATCATAAGACAGGTCGTCTTGCCCGAGCCTGATGGCCCAAGCATTGTCAGAAACTCGCCTTTGGGCAATGTCAGGTTTAGGTCTTTTACAACAAGCGTCTCGCCGTCGTAACTCTTCTGAACACGTTCGAAC
>JAHBAN010000112.1 GCA_018500075.1 Flavobacteriia bacterium
CTAAGCTGTCCAGAAGGTGATCTAGCGGATGATTCCTCCAGTCGATGAGCTTCTCAGCCTCGTCCGCGCCTATAACCCGAAAACAAACGCGCGCCTCATCACCGAGGCCTACGAGTTTGCCAAGGCCGCACATGACGGCCAGAAGCGCCACTCGGGCGAATCATATTTCACACATCCCTTCGCCGTCGCCCAAATTCTGGCAGGCCAGCGGCTCGATGACAGCACGCTGATCACCGCGCTCTTGCACGATACCATCGAAGACACCGGCGCCTCCTATGAAATCGTCAGCGACAAATTTGGCCGCGAGGTCGCCGATCTTGTGGATGGCGTCACCAAGCTGACCAATCTCCAGCTCTCCTCCACCGAGACAAAACAGGCCGAGAACTTTCGCAAACTGTTTATCGCCATGTCGCGCGATCTGCGGGTGATCCTCGTCAAGCTCGCCGACCGGCTGCACAATATGCGCACAATCAAGGCGATGCGCCCGGACAAACAGGCTCAAAAAGCCCGAGAAACCATGGATATCTACGCCCCCCTCGCCGGCCGCATGGGGATGCAATGGATGCGCGAAGAGCTTGAAGACCTCGCCTTCAAAGTGCTCAACCCCGAGGGGCGCGCCTCGATCATGCGCCGCTTCATCACACTGCAAAACGAAACCGACGATGTGATCGAACGAATCACAGCCGATATGACGCTCGAGCTGGACAAAGCCGGGATCGACGCCCAAATCATCGGGCGCGCCAAAAAGCCCTATTCGATCTGGCGCAAAATGCAGGAAAAAGAGCTGGCCTTCTCGCGCCTCTCCGATATCTACGGCTTCCGCATCATCTCCCGAACCGAAACCGATTGTTACCGTATCCTCGGCGTCATTCACCAACGCTGGCGCGCCATTCCGGGCCGCTTCAAGGACTATATCAGCCAACCCAAATCAAACGGATACCGCTCGATCCATACGACGGTTTCGGGCCGCGACGGCAAGCGCGTCGAAGTCCAGATCCGCACCCAGCAGATGCACGATGTCGCCGAAAGCGGCGTGGCGGCGCATTGGTCCTACCGCGACGGTGTGCGCACAGAAAACCCCTTCGCCGTTGATCCGGTCAAATGGGTGTCGGGCCTCACCGAGCAATTTGACGCCGAGGAAGACCATGACGCCTTCCTCGAAATCGTCAAACTCGAGATGTATGCCGATCAGGTCTTCTGCTTCTCGCCCAAGGGCGATGTGATCAAACTGCCGCGCGGCGCAACCCCGCTCGATTTTGCCTATGCAATCCACACCCGCATCGGTGACGCCTGCGTCGGCGCCAAGATCGACCATATGCGGGTGCCGCTCTGGACCCGGATCCGCAACGGCCAATCCGTTGAGATCATCACAGCCGAAGGCCAGACGCCACAGCCGACATGGCTCGACATGGCCGTCACAGGCAAAGCCAAAAGCGCCATCCGCCGCGCCCTGCGCGAAATGGACCGCGACCGCTTTATCAAACTGGGCCGCGAAATCGCCCGCGCCGCCTTTGAAAATCTCGGCAAGAAAGCCACCGATAAAGTCCTCGACACCGCCGCCAAAAAGCTGCGCCTTGAGGATCGCGACGAAGTGCTCGCCCGTTTGGGCAGCGCCGAAATCGAGGCGCGCAGCGTTGTGCAGGCGGTCTACCCCGACCTGATCGAGGACCGCACCGAAGCCGTGCCGCCCGAGCGCGCCGTGATCGGCCTCTCCTCGGACCAACACTTCCAGCGGGGCACCTGCTGCCAGCCGCTGCCGGGCGAGCGCATTGTCGGGATCACCTATCGCGGCAAAGGGGTCGTCGCACACCGGATCGATTGCGACAGGCTGACGGATTTTGAAGACCAGCCCGAGCGCTGGCTCGACCTGCATTGGCAGTCCGGCAATCACCCCGCGATCTACCCTGTGACCCTCGAGCTGACGATCGGCAATGATGCGGGCGTGCTGGGCCGGGTCTGCACCTTGATCGGCGAGGCCAAGGCCAATATCTCGAATCTGGTTTTTCTGGATCGCAAACCAGACTTTTACAAACTGCGGATAGATGTGGATTTAAGTGATGCAGAGCATCTGCACACGCTCAGTTCGGTGCTGGAGGCGGAAAATGATGTCGCCCTGCTCGAACGTGTTGTTGACCCCGAGGCCAGCAACGTCGAAAACGGGGCTGAGGCGCAGTAACTAAAAACGGCAAGGACAGAAGTTTTGGTCTTTAAACGGCGAGACAAAAGGGCGTGGTGGAAAATCGTCACCGAATTCCTCTACCCGAAAGGGGGATGGGCCCGCGCCTTTCACTATGTCCGCCACAGGCTCCACCGGCTTCCCGACCCGCCCCACAAAATTGCCCGCGGCATCTGGGCCGGCGTCTTTACAACATTCACCCCCTTCTACGGGCTGCATTTCATCGTCGCCGCGCTGATCTCGCGGGTGATGCAAGGCAATCTGATCGCAGCCCTTCTGGCGACCTTTTTTGGCAACCCGCTGACCTATATCCCGATCGGCGTGGCCTCGCTCAAAACAGGGCATTGGCTGCTGGGCACCAAATTTGAAGTCGCCGAACAGAAACTGGGCGGCAAATTCGCCGAAGCCGGCGGCGACCTGTGGCATAATTTCCTCGCGATCTTCACCCCGCGCACCGCCGACTGGCACGGCTTGGCCATTTTTTACGACGAGGTGTTCTTCCCCTACCTCGTGGGCGGCATCCTGCCCGGCGTGATCACCGCTTCGATCTGTTATTATATCTCTGTGCCGCTCATTCGAGCCTATCAGAACCGCCGCAAAGGCCGGATCACCAAGAAATTTGCGGCCTTGCGCAAAAAAAAGGCAAAGGATGCGCCTTAACGGATTTCGGATTGCACCCTGTGCAATCCGACCGTCTGGGGGACTGGTCCCCCAGACCCCAGCCAAGCTGGGGGACCAGTCCCCCAGACCCCCTGGGATATTTCGAGAAAGAAAAAGGTTGGGCTTGGCGTGAGAATTTGATCAAATCAAGCCAAGCAATACGAATCAAAGGATCATAGGCCCCGCCATGGTGAATGCTGACAAATTACGTCTTGGTGTGAATATTGACCATGTGGCGACAG
>JAHBAN010000175.1 GCA_018500075.1 Flavobacteriia bacterium
GCCGCAGAGCTTTGCGACAAATATGAACGCCCCGTCGCCACACCGGGCGAGGCGCGCGCAATACTCGGCCTACGCCCCGCCTAGGCCAAATCTCTGGAGAATGTGAAACTGCCCCGCGCTGTCCTCGCCGCAGAGGCAGAGCGACGTGATCTGGTGAGGCGCGGCCAAATCAGGCAGGGCGGCTTCCAGCTCGGCTCTCACAGCCTCCCGCGCCGCCGGCGGCACCGGCGGCACCGGCCCCGTCAGGGTCAGATGATAGCGAAAATCCTCCAACACATAGGGATAGCCCCAGCGCTTGAGATTCTCTCGCTTCTGCGCGCTCATACCGGGGCGCAGCTTGCGCTCATATTCGGCCGCCGTCATAGGCGCGCGAAACGCCTCAAGCTCCTGCACACAAGACCTTGCCAGACGGTTGAGCGCCGCTGTGTCGCCCTGCGGCACAAGCGCAAAAAAGCCGCCCAGCCGCGCCAGCTCAAGCTTGAACGCAACAGGCGAAAGCCCCGCCGCCAGCGCCGACACAGCGTCCACAAGACGCGCCTCGCTCTCGCCCTCAGACAGCGCAAACGGCGCTTTCAACGTCGCGTGAAAGCCATAGCGCGCGGGCCGCGCCACAGTGGCCCGCCCGCTGCCAAGCCATGCAGAGCCAAACGCCCCAAGCGCGCCCTCGGGGCAGTCATAAATCGCATATCTCTGATACATCAGCGCCCTTTCAGCTGCGCCGCAACCATCGACAGCGCAAACGCAATCGCCGCCGCACAGACAATGCTTGGCCCGGCCGGCGTATCAAACCAAAGCGCGCCCCCAAGCCCCGCCATCGCCGCCAGCGCCCCAAAGCCGAGCGACAGCCCAATCATGCCTTCGGGCGTGCGCACGTGCGGGCGCGCACTTGCCGCCGGGATGATCAGAAGCGCCGTGATCAACAGCGCACCAACCGCCTTGATCCCGACCGCCACAACAAGAGCAAGCGCAACAATAAGGCCGATCTCCTCGACGCGCCCGTTATAGCCGCTCGTCTCGGCCAGATCGGGCGACAACACCCAAGTCACAAGCGCCTGCCAGCGCCACAGCAGCCAAAGCGCCACAACCGCCAGCACCGACCAGATCAGCGCCAGATCGGCGCGCGACACAGTGAGCACATCGCCAAAAAGATATGCTTCCACATTCACCCGCGGCCCCGCACTCATCGCCACAGCCACAAGCCCGAAGGCCAGCGCCGAATGCGCAATCACCCCCAGCGCGCTGTCAGCGGACTGGCTCTTATGGGTCAGGCTCACAAACAAAACCGCCACCAGAAGCGCAGCCAGCAACACGCCGATAAACACCGAGACGGCAAAGCCCAGCGACAGCGCCACGCCCAAAATGGCCGCATGGGCCATTGCATCGCCAAAATACGCCATCCGCCGCCAGACAACAAAAGGCCCAAGCGCCCCCGCCGCCAGCGAAACACCAAGGCCAGCCAGCCCCGCGCGCACCAGAAAATCATCAAGCATCAGTGGGCTTCCTCTTGGGCATGGGCCGCTCCATGCCCGCAGTTTTCGTCATGCACATGGTCGTGCTCGTGGCGGTAAAGCGCCAGCGCGCCTTGTGTGCCACTGCCAAAAAGGCGGCGGTATTCGGGCGCATTGCGCACGATTTCGGGCGTGCCTTCACAACAGATATGCCCGTTGAGACAAATCACCCGGTCAGACGCGCTCATCACCACGTGCAGCTCGTGGCTGACCATCAAAACAGCACAGCCCATCTCGGCACGCAGCTCCTCGATCAGACGGTAAAACTCGGCCTGTCCGGGCTGGTCAAGCCCCTGCGTCGGCTCGTCGAGCATAAGCACATCCGGCTCCACAATCAGCGCCCGCGCCAGCAAAACCCGCTGCATCTGCCCGCCCGACAGCACGTCAAGACTGCGCGTTTTCAGCCCCGAAACGCCAACCCGCGCCAAAGCGCGCTCCGCCGCCTGATCGCTCACACGGCGTGGCACATTGAGAAAGCGGCGCACCGTCATCGGCAAGCTCGCCTCAAGCTGGAGCTTTTGCGGCACATATCCGATCTTGAGACCCTTCGCATGGCGGATCTCGCCGCCATCAGGCTTCAAAACCCCGGCCAACATCCGCAGCAATGTCGACTTTCCAGAGCCGTTCGGCCCCACGATGGTGACAATCTCGCCGCGCTCAAGAGCAATATTCACCCCCTGCAAAACACTGTCCCCGGCAAAGCTTTTGCTCAGCCCGCGCGCCTCAATCAAGCTCATAGCCCCGCCCCCGGAATACATTTGGGGCACAGCCCCTCCGCCTCGATCACCATCGTCTCGATCTGGAATCCGGCCTCGCCAGCGCTTTGGCCAAACGGCCCGTGGCTCTCCGTTTCGGCCACACGGCCACAATCACGGCAGATCATGAACGCCGCATCATGCGCCCGCCCCGGATGGGCACAGGCCACATAGGCGTTGAGTTTTTCGATCCGGTGCACAAGCCCCTGCGCCACCCAAAAGCCAAGCGCGCGATAGGCCACAGGCGGCTTGGAGCCAAGCCCCTCCTCCGCCAGCCGCGCAAGCACATCATAGGCCCCCAAGGCTTCATGCGCCTCCAGCAATATTTCAAGCACGCGCTTGCGCACCGGCGTCAGCTGGAGCTTGCGCGCCGCGCAGAGCGCCTCGGCTGCCGCCAAAGAGGCCGCCCGACAGCGGGTATGATCATGCGCGCCAAACCCCGTCAAAGAGGCGCCTGTCGCTTTTGTTGAATTCATATCTTGACTCATGCTGTTATGTTATAACATATCGCCTCAAACGTCCATCCAAAACATCCACCCAAGTTCCCGGAGTCCTTATGTTAAAATATCTGATCACCACAACCATCCTCTTCGCAAGCCCTCTCGCGGCTGGCTCTTTGCGGGTTGTCGCAGATATTGCGCCCGTGCACAGCCTGACCGCGCAGGTCATGGGCGATCTTGGCGCGCCGGAGTTGCTCACAGCCCCCGGCGCCAACCCTCACAGCCACGCCCTGCGCCCCTCCGAGGCCGCCCGCCTGCAAAACGCCGATCTTCTGGTCTGGATTGGCCCCCTCATGTCGCCATGGCTCGGTGAGGCCAAGGCCGAAATGGCCCCCGATGCCGCCAGTCTCTCGCTGATGGAGGCCGAGGGCACTCTCCTCCTCGACAAACGCGGCGCAGAGGATCATGACCACACACACGAGCATGAGCATGAGCACGAGCGTGATGATCACAAAGATCACGACAGCCATGACGAAGAGACCGCCGCCAAAGACGCTCACGCATGGCTCAGCCCCGACAACGCCCTGATCTGGCTCACGCTCATAGCAGACCGGCTCGCCAGCCTCGATCCCGACAACGCTGCGACCTACCACAGCAACGCTGCGACGGCAGGCGCAGCCCTCAAGCTGCAAATCGCTGAGACAGAAGCCCGCCTCGCGCCCCTTGCTGCGCGCGAATTCCTCACAGCCCACGACGCCTATCAGTATTTTCAGCGGCGCTTTGGCCTGACCTCTCACGCCGCTGTGTCAAACGCCGACGATCAGGATGCAGGCCCCGCCCACCTGCGCGCCCTCCTTGAGGACGGGGCCGATCTGGCCTGCTTTGTCGTCGAGCCGAGCACAGCCAAAGCCAGCATCGCGCTGGTCGTTGACACGCTGAACATTCCCGCAGTCGAAATAGATGCCCTCGGGGCCGCTCTGCCCTTGGGCACAGGCCATTACGCCGCCCTGATGGCGCATCTCACAGAGGGCTTTCAAACCTGCCTGACGCCCTGATCAGCCCCAAAGCTCAGCCCGCCCGTGTCCCGTTTGGCACGGGCGCCTCCGGCACGGCCAGAACAGGCGTCACACCGTCGCCATAGCCGATATCAAACAACATCGCCTCCGAGGGGATCCCCGCCATAACCTGCGGCGCGAGGTTCACCACAAACAGCGCCTGCCGCCCGACAATCTCGCTCGGATCATCGCGCTCGCCCTTCATGCCCACAAGAACGCGGCGCGTGGCAAAGCCAAGATCAACGGTAAGCTGCACGAGCTTTTTGGACCTGGGCACATCGGCCACCTCAAGGATCGTTCCGACCCTGATGTCGAGCTTCTGGAAATCTTCAAAAGAGACCGTTTCCTTGGGCGCGGCCGGCGTCATCCGAGCGGCTCAAGCGGCACATCCACCTTGATATGCTGCTCACCGCGCTCTGCGGCCAGCCGGATCTGCTTCTGACGCTCGCGAAAGCGGGTTTTGTCCTCTTCGGTGGTCTCGTCAATGCAGTGATGGCACGACACCCCCTGCTCCCATGTCGCGCGCGCCTTATCCTCGGGCAAAACAGGCCGGCGGCAAGCGTGGCACAGCTCATGTGGCCCCTCGCGCAAGCCGTGGCCCACCGAAACGCGCCCGTCAAAGACAAAGCACTCACCGTTCCAGGTGCTCTGCTCCTGCGGCACTTTTTCGAGATATTTCAGAATACCGCCCTTGAGGTGATAGACATCCTCAATCCCCTGCCCGAGCAGATAATTGGTCGATTTCTCACAGCGGATACCGCCGGTGCAGAACATGGCAATCCGCTTGTTGTGAAAGCGCTCCTTGTTCTCCTCCCACCAGGCGGGAAAGTCGCGAAAGCTCGCGGTTTTCGGGTCCACAGCGCCCTCAAAGGTGCCAATCGCCACTTCGTAGTCGTTGCGCGTGTCAATCACCGCCACATCTTCAGAGAGGATCAATTCGTTCCACTCCTCCGGCTCCACGTAGTTGCCCACATGGGCGCGCGGGTCCACGTCGGGCTGGCCCATGGTGACAATCTCTTTCTTGAGCTTCACTTTCATGCGCGCAAACGGCTGATGCGCGGCGGTGCTTTCCTTCCACTCCAGTGTGGCGCAGCCGGGCAGCGCGCGGATATAGGCCAAGACAGTGTCCAGCCCCGCGCGGTGGCCCGCGATCGTGCCGTTGATCCCCTCACGCGCAATCAGCAGCGAGCCTGAAATACCGTTCTCGCGGCAGACAGTCTGCAGCGGCTCCTGCAGCGCGGCAGGGTCGTCAAACGGGGTGAAATGATAGAGTGCAGCAAGTATAAACATGGGCTTCGCCTAGCTGGGAATCGCGGTTTCGGCAAGGCTTTTACCCTTGAGTTTGGCGCTTTGCACCCCTACCCATTGTCGCAGCGCAAATTTTGCCAAGGAGTCCGCCATGCCTGCCGCCCAAGACACTGCCCTCCTCGTGATCGACGTGCAAAACGACTTTTGCCCCGGCGGCGCGCTGGCCGTGGCCGAGGGCGATCAGATCATCACAGGCATCAACACGCTGATGGACAGCTTTGGCTGCGTCATCCTCACCCAAGACTGGCACCCGGCGGGCCATTCCTCCTTTGCCTCCTCCCATCCGGGCAAAGCCGCCTTTGAGCTGACAGAAATGCCCTACGGCCCGCAAGTCCTCTGGCCCGATCACTGCACCATCGGCTCGCAAGGCGCGGCCTTTCACCCGGCGCTGCGCACAGATGCGGCGCAGATGATCGTGCGCAAAGGCTTTCGCGCACCGATCGACAGCTACTCTGCCTTCTTTGAAAATGATCACAGCACAGCCACAGGGCTGCACGGCTACCTGCAAGAGCGCGGCATCCGCTCGCTCGTGCTCACCGGCCTCGCCACAGACTTCTGCGTCGCCTACTCCGCACTTGACGCCGCGCGCCTTGGCTACAGCGTGGAGCTGCGCGAGAGCCTCTGCCGCGCGATTGATCTTGACGGCTCCCTCGCCTCAGCCAAATCGCAAATGCGTGAAGCGAGCGTCAAAATCAGCTAAATACTGTTAAAAACGCCTGTAAATAAAGGCTATATGTTACCTGTTCATTAAGCTGGAAAAGGCTAAACCTCCCCGCAAGTGCGCGTGGAAGGATCATAACGGCAATGCCGGCAGACAGTCTGGAATTTGAACAAAAGCTCGCGGAGTTCGAACAGCGCAACAGCCCTGAGGGCTTGCTCCTGCGCTATGCGCTGCGGCGCCCCGCCTATTTTTGGTTTCGCCAGATATTCATGATCTGCGGCTCACTTGTGCTCTTTCTCACCGGTCACTTTCTCATTGGCCTCGTGGTCTACCTGATCCTCATCACAGGCGAGCTGGTCGATACGCTCTTTCTCAAAACAATCCCAAAACAGCTCGCCCGCGGCGTGCCCTACAAACGCCTGCATCATCTCGCCACCGCAACCGCAAGCTTTCAATCGCTCACAAGCGTTGCTCTCGCCTTCTTTCCGGTCTGGCTTGAAGGCTCCCCCGAAACGCTGGCCTTCTGTTTTGCCTTTATCGCCGGTGGCGGGATCAACTCAAGCTACCTGCTCAGCTTTCACAGCACCGCAACCTACATCAGGCTGAGCACCCTCCTCGCCTGCGGCATCGCAACCATCATCTATGGCGCAGCCTTCGGCACACTCGGCCTTCAGGCCCAGATCTACAGCGTCTTCGCGCTCAGTATGACAATCTTCCTTGTCTTCACCTTCTTACAATACTCCCAAAGCGGTTTTGAACACCGGACCAAGAGCGAGCGGCGGATGCTTGAACAAAGCCTCGAACTGGCCGCCATCAACAAAACCCTTCATGACCAGCAAAGCGAAGTGCGCCGCCTTGCGCTGGTGGCCCGATACGCAAATGACTCCGTGATCGTCGCCGACCCCAAGGGCCATATTCTCTGGGTCAATGAAGCCTTTACACGGATCACAGGCTACAGCAGCGAAGAGGCCATCGGCAAAAAAACAGGCGCGCTGCTTGACGGCCCCGAGACCGCCTTCACCACAACCGCCGCCATAGAAAGCGCCATCGCTACAGGAACTCCCCTGCGCACCGAGCTGCTCAACTACCGCAAAGACGGAACCAAAATCTGGGTCGAAACCAATCAGGTTCCAATCTACAACGACGCCGGTCAGGTCGAAATGATCATTGCCATCGAGCGCGATGTCACCGCCGACAAATACCATATGGAGGAGCTTGCCGTTGCCAAACGGGCCGCCGAAGACGGCGAACGCGCCAAAACCCAGTTCCTCGCCACCATGAGCCATGAAATCCGCACGCCAATGAACGGCATCATCGGCATGGCCGACCTGCTGCAAGACGAGAGCCTCAGCAAAGAACAACAGGGCTATGTCGAAACAATCCGCTACTCCGCCGAAGCCTTGATGCGCATCATCAATGACATTCTCGACTTCTCCAAGCTCGACGCCGGCAAATCGGTCATCAATCCGGTTGATTTCGACTTGCTCGGCTGTGTCGAAAGCGCCCTCTCGATCCTGCGCCCGAAAGCGATCGAAAAGGGCATTTTCGTCAAGCTCAACTGCCTCACACCCGTGCCGCCGCTGTTGCGCGGGGATGATGGGCGCATTCGCCAGATCGTCATCAATGTGGTCGGCAATGCGATCAAATTCACCCAGCAGGGCGGTGTTACGATTGATCTCTCCTGCTATCCGAGCAGCGAAGGCAATCTTGTCACCCTCGAAGTCAGCGACACAGGAATCGGGATCGCCGAAGACAGGGTCGAGCAGATCTTTGACCAGTTCAGCCAGGCCGATGGCGACATCACCCGCCAATACGGCGGCACAGGGCTTGGCCTGACCATCTCGCGCATTCTGGCCCATGAAATGGGCGGTGATATCGCCCTGCGCTCCACTCTGGGCACCGGCTCGACCTTCACAATCACCCTCGAGCTTGACCACACGCTCGACGCCCTCGAAGTCGCGGCAGAGGCCGCGCTTGACTCCCTGCCAAGCGTCAAGCTGCCCGGCATGAAGGCGCTGGTGGCCGAAGACAATCTCACCAACCAGCTGCTGATCAAGAAATACCTCAAAGACACCGAAATGGATGTGGTCTATGCCCGCAACGGCCGCGAAGCCGTGCGCCTTGCGCTGCGCCACCAGCCCCATGTCATCTTTATGGATATGTCCATGCCCGAAATGGACGGGATCAGCGCAACCCGCAAAATCCGCGCCGAAAAGGCCCTCACCCAGCCCAAAATCGTCGCGCTCACAGCCAATGTCTACGCCTCTGACAAGGCCGCCTGTCTCTCGGCGGGGATGGACGGCTTCCTCTCCAAGCCGCTCAAACGCTCCGATCTGATGGGCTGGCTCTGCCAGATCTGACCGCATCGTTTGAGGGCTTGAACCCGCCCGCGCGGCACCCCATGGTGGCGGCAACATTTTGCAAGGGGGGCCGCACCCATGGACATCGCCACACGCGTCTGGAATCACAAATGGAAGATCGACCCGATCGTGCGCTCGCTGATCGACAATGATTTCTACAAATTGCTGATGTGCCAATCGGTGTTTCGCAACAAGCCCGACGCCCAGGTGCGCTTCTCGCTGATCAACCGCGCCGCCGATGTCCCCCTTGCGAAGCTCATCGACGAAGGCGAGCTGCGCGAACAGCTCGACCATATCCGCTCCCTCTCCCTCACCCGCGGCGAAAGCACCTACCTGCGCGGCAATACCTTCTACGGCAAGCGCCAGATGTTCCGCCCCGACTTCATGGAATGGTTCGAAAACCTGCGCCTGCCCGAATATGAACTCACCCGCGTGGGCGACCAATACGAGCTGACCTTCGAGGGCAGCTGGCCCGAAGTCATGCTCTGGGAAATCCCCGCGCTCGCCGTCCTGATGGAGCTGCGCTCCCGCGCTGTTCTCGGCCAGATGGGCAAGTTCGAGCTGCAAGTGCTCTACGCCCGCGCCACAACCAAACTCTGGGAAAAGATCGAGCGCCTGCGCGCGGCCCCCGGCCTCAAACTGGCCGATTTTGGCACCCGCCGCCGCCACTCCTACCTCTGGCAGGACTGGTGCGTGCAGGCCATGCTCGAGGGCCTCGGCCCCGATGCCTTCATCGGCACCTCCAATGTCCATA
>JAHBAN010000140.1 GCA_018500075.1 Flavobacteriia bacterium
CCCCCCTAGCGACACTCAGCCAACCGACCCAGCCAACCGACCCACCCCGGTTGTGTTATTTTCCTTTATTCCACCCGCCCGAACCGCTAGTCAGCCCCATGCTCATTGATCTCATCGTGCAAGACCCCCGCTGGCGTGAAGCGCGCCTTGAGGCCCTCGCCGAGGCCGCCGCCAGCGCCACGCTCGCCCATCTCGGGCTGCTGCCCGCCGCCTGTGAAATCGCCCTGCTCGGCTGCGATGACAGCCGCATCGCAACGCTCAACACAGAGTTCCGCGCCAAGCCCACGCCCACCAATGTCCTCAGCTGGCCCGATCAGGCGCTCGCCGCCCAAGACGACGGCGCCACACCTGATCGCCCCAAAAGCGATCCTCACGCGCCCGACGAGCCGCTTTTTCTGGGCGATATCGCAATCAGCTATGACACCTGCGCGCGCGAAGCCGCCGATCAGGCCAAACCCATCGCCGATCACATCACCCATCTGATCGCCCATGCAACCCTGCATTTACTGGGCTATGATCACATCCGTGACCAAGATGCCACGTTGATGGAAGCCCTTGAGGTAGAAATACTTGGCAAAATGGGCATTGCTAACCCATATTGATCGCAGTATCGCGAAAGCATCCCTTCAGAAAGACACACAGACACAATGGGCGACAACCAAGACGGATCTTCTAGCGCAGCGCCAAGCGCGCAGCCTGCCCCCGAGGCCGATCCACACCCGAGACCCAAAACAGGGTTCTTCTCCCGCATCATCCGCGCCCTCAGCCCCGCTGATGCCGAAGCACCGGCGCTGCCGTCGCGCCAAAGCAGCCCCCCCAGCCTTGCGCATGGCGTGCTCAATCTGCGCCGCATGGCGGTTGAAGATGTGATGATTCCGTCGGCCGATATCGTTGCGGTGCCCTCAACCATCTCCAAAGACGAGCTTGTGACCGTGTTCCGCGAAAGCGGCCTGACGCGCCTGCCGGTCTATGAGGACACGCTCGACAGCCCGCTTGGCATGGCCCACCTCAAGGATTTCGCGCTCCAACACGGCTTCAACGGCTCCGCCGCCAAAGGCCGCTTTTCGCTCAAGGCGCTGTTGCGCCCGCTGATGTTTGTGCCGCCCTCCATGCCGATCGGCGTTCTGCTCGCCAAAATGCAAGCCGAGCGCAAACATATGGCGCTGGTGATTGACGAATACGGCGGCGTCGACGGCCTCGTCACAATCGAAGACCTGATCGAACAGGTCGTCGGCGAAATCGAAGACGAGCATGACGCCGAAGAAGATGTCTATTTCACCGAAGACAAAAAAGGCGGCTACCTCGCCCTCGCCAAAACACCGCTCGATGAATTTGAAGAAGAAATCGGCCTGCCTCTGACCGAGGTCGACGAGGTTGACGGCGAAGAGGTCGAAACGCTCGGCGGCCTCGTCTTTATGCTCACAGGCCGCGTGCCGGTGCGCGGCGAAGTGGTCAAACATCCCGAGGGCTTTGAGTTTGAAGTCGTCGATGCCGACCCCCGCCGCATCAAGCGGCTGCGCGTGCGCCTGCCCGATCATGCCGCCCGCGCCGCCGAGGCCGCCGCCAAGGCTTCTGCAAAAGCCGGCTCACATCCCCCGAGCGAAAAAAATGGCAATGCGGCAGCCTCCTGATCCGCGGCTCTGGCTGTCCGGGGTGTTCGGGGTATCCGGGGGGGCTGCGCTGTCTGCTCTGTCCGGGCTGTCCCTGCCGCGCCAAATGCTGCTGGCCGCGCTCGCCGGTCTGATCACATCCCTTGGCCTTGCGCCCTTTGCGCTCTGGCCCCTCGCGCTTCTGGCGCTGGCCTGCCTCACACTTGTGATCCGCGCCGCCCAGAGCCGTCGCAGCGCCGCCCTCATCGGCTGGGCGGCAGGCACAGGCTATTTCGCTCTCGCCCTGCTCTGGATTGTCGAACCCTTCCTGATCGACCCTTGGCTCACCGGCTGGATGGCCCCTTTCGCGCTGGTGTTGATGTCCGCAGGCCTCGCGCTATTCTGGGGGGCAGCGGCCGGCTTGGCCCACGGGCGCGGCGGCCTCGCCCTGATCGGCGCGCTGGCGCTGGCCGAATTCGCGCGCGCCCATCTGCTCACAGGCTTCCCATGGGCGCTGCTCGGCTATATCTGGAGCGAAAGCCCCTTTGCGCTCTACGCCGCCTACATCGGCCCGCATGGCTTAACGCTCGTGGCCCTTGTCACAGCCGTTTCGCTCACAACGCGCCCCGCGCGGCAAGAGCTGCGCGGCTATCTCCCGCTGCTCGCGGTCTGTGCCGCTCTGGCCGCCACACCGCTCCTGCAAAAAGAGACAAGCGCGCCGCCAGATGCGCCGATCGTGCGCATTCTTCAGCCCAATGCCGCCCAACACGAAAAATGGGACCCCGCCCTCGCCCGCTTTTTCTTTGAGCGCCAGCTCGCCTATACCCGCGCCCCTGCCGAAACGGGCCAGCGCCCCGATCTGATCGTCTGGCCCGAAACAGCCGTGCCTTGGGTCTTGGACAATGCACAACAGGCGCTCAAGACCCTCTCGGACACCGCCGGAGATGTGCCCGTGGTGCTCGGCATCCAGCGCGCCGAGGGCTGGCGCTACTACAACTCCCTGATCGTGCTCGCCCCGTCCGGCCACGTCCAGACGATCTATGACAAGCATCACCTCGTCCCCTTCGGCGAATATATGCCCCTCGGCGACAGCCTCGCGCGCTTCGGCATCACAAGTTTCGCCGCCCAGGAGGGCAACGGCTATTCCGCTGGCCCCGGCCCCAGGCCCGTTTCTGTGGCGGGCCTCGGCGTCTTTGCCCCGCTGATCTGCTATGAGGCGGTCTTTCCGCAGTATGCAGCCGCCTTCAACCAGCGCTCCACCCACCTTTTGCAAATCACCAACGACGCTTGGTTCGGCCGCTTCTCCGGCCCCCAGCAGCACCTGTCCCAAGCCCGTATGCGCGCCATCGAGCAGGGCCTGCCGCTGCTGCGCTCTGCCAATACCGGAATTTCGGCCGTGATCGACGCCCAAGGCCGCATCCTCGCCTCCATTCCGCTCGCCACATCCGGCTTCATCGACGTGCCCCTGCCCGCGCGCCTGCCGCGCACGCTCTATGGCAAAACAGGCGACTGGCCCGCCCTCGCCCTCGCCCTGCTGCTCGTCGCGGCCTCTTGGCAACGCTCCCGCGCCAAGCGCCGCAGCCCTGCCAATTCAGATTGACAATCCCACCGCCGCAGGCGACCTAGGCACACACATACAAAAGAAATCACCGCCCCAACGGCTTCCTGACGGGGTGGATCATAAAACACCGGAGCACTTTCATGACACGTCCCACCTATACTTTCACCTCGGAGTCCGTCTCCGAAGGGCACCCCGATAAGGTCTGCGACCGCATCTCTGATGCCATCCTCGACGCCTTCCTCGCCCAAGAGCCGGAAGCCCGGGTCGCCTGCGAAACCTTCGCAACAACCAACCGTGTCGTGATCGGCGGCGAAGTCGGCCTCGCCGATCAAGCCAAGCTGGCCGAATATATGGGCAAAATCGATGCCATCACCCGCGCCTGCATCAAAGACATCGGTTATGAGCAAGACAAATTCCACTGGAACACCTGCGAAATCACCAATCTTCTGCACGAGCAATCCGCCCATATCGCTCAGGGCGTAGACGCCTCGGCCGACAAAGACGAAGGCGCCGGCGATCAGGGCATCATGTTCGGCTATGCCTGCACCGAAACAGAGGCGCTCATGCCCGCGCCGATCCAGTTTTCCCACGCCATCCTGCGCCGCCTCGCCGAGGTGCGCAAAAACGGCACCGAGCCGACCCTCGGCCCCGATGCCAAATCGCAAATCTCGGTCACTTACCGCGATGGCAAGCCCGTCGGCGTCAGCTCGATCGTGCTCTCCACCCAGCATCTTGACGAAAGCATGACCTCCCAAGACGTGCGCGCCGTGGTCGAGCCTTATATCCTTGAGGTGCTCCCCGAGGGCTGGATCCTGCCCGACACCGAATGGCACGTGAACCCAACAGGCAAATTCGTCATCGGCGGCCCCGATGGCGACGCAGGCCTCACCGGGCGCAAAATCATCGTCGACACCTACGGCGGCGCCGCCCCCCACGGCGGCGGGGCCTTCTCTGGCAAAGACCCGACAAAAGTCGACCGCTCCGCCGCCTATGCCGCGCGCTATCTGGCCAAAAACGTGGTCGCCTCCGGCATGGCCGCGCGCTGCACGCTGCAGCTCTCCTATGCCATCGGGGTGAGCAAGCCCCTGTCGATCTATGTCGACACCCACGGCACAGGTCAGGTCGAGGACGCCGCCATCGAGCGCGCCGTCGCCCAATGCATGGACCTCACCCCCCGCGGCATCCGCCAGCACCTCGCGCTCAACAAACCGATCTATGAGCGCACCGCCGCCTACGGCCACTTCGGCCGCGCCCCCGAGGCCGACGGCGGCTTCTCATGGGAGCGCACCGATCTCGCCGCAGCCCTCAAAGCCGCGGTCTGAGCACTGGGATTATTCGCTCCAAGCAAAGGCGCAGGGCCAGCCCTTGCGCCTTTTTTGCACCATGCTGACCCCAAGCTGGCACCCCTTAGCGCCCCTTTGAAACAAGTCTCGGGCGCAGCCCCGCCCGCGCGCTGCTTCGGCCCCGTTGCACCCGCCCGGCTTTCGCGCTAAAGGCGGCCCATGAGCGATAAACACCCCGAAAACCACCCCTCAGGCGCGCCGTGGCGCAACTTTTATGGCCGTTTCAAAGGCAAGGGCCTGCGCCCGTCCCAAGAAGGCTACCTCGCGCAAGACCTCGCCGCCCTCTCTCCGGGCGCGGTGAGCTGGGAGGAAAATCCCGAGCGCCACCCGCTGGACCTCAAAGCCCTCTTTGGCGCGCGCGACATCTGGCTTGAAATCGGCTTTGGCGGCGGCGAACATATGGTGCACCAGGCCCAAGCCAACCCCGAGGTCGGCTTTATCGGCTGCGAGCCTTATATCAACGGCGTCGCCATGCTGCTCGGCAAGATCCGTCAGGCCAAAACCGACAACATCCGCATTCATCCGGGCGATGCGCGCGATCTGTTTGATGTGCTGCCCGATGCAAGCCTCGCGCGCGCCTTCCTGCTCTACCCCGACCCTTGGCCCAAAAAGCGCCATCACCGCCGCCGCTTTGTCACGCAGGATCATCTCGTTCCGCTCGCCGCCAAGCTCAAACAGGGGGCGATTTTCCGCGTTGCCACCGATATCGAGGATTATGTGCGCCAAACTCTGGAAGAAGTGCCGCGCGCCGGCTTTGAATGGCTTGCAGAAACCGCCGAAGACTGGCGCACGCCCTGGCCCGACTGGATCTCGACGCGATATGAGCAAAAAGCCCATCGGGAAGGACGCACACCGCATTACCTGACCTTCCGCAAGCTCTAACCCCGCAGCCGGCAGGCCAAGCGCCGCAAAATCCTCTTGGTCCCAAACTCCAGCGGCTCCCAGACCTGCTTCGCCACAGCCCCGCTCGGCAACAGCCCTGTTTGGCACCGGCCCCGCTCGGCCCCAGCCCTGTTTGGCACCGGCCCCGCTCGGCCCAGCTCAGCCCAGCTCAGCTTGGTCCCAGAGCCAGTTGGCAACAAAGCCGATGGCCCCACATCAAGGTGCGCCCTGCCAACACTCGCACTCAACGAACCGGCGCTGAACCCATTGGCAGGGCGACTTACAAGACGCGCCCGCCGGTTCTTCAGCCTGTGACGCAAGGATTGGTCTAGCCCAAGTCCCTTAAGAGCCGGTAAACCGCGCCTGTTTTTCTGTCCCGAAATATCCCTCTGCTTTTTTTGTCCCGAACTATCCCTTTTTCTTTCCAGAAATATCCCGGGGGTCTGGGGGCTGGCCCCCAGCTCCACCTGCGTCTGGGGGCTGGCCCCCAGCTCTGCCTGCGTCTGGGGGCTGGCCCCCAGCTCTGCCTGCGTCTGGGGGCTGGCCCCCAGCCCTGCCCGCGTCGGGCGGCTGGCCCCCGTCACACGCAGGTTTCAGACCCGCGCCGGTGCTGCTCTGTCGCGGTGAAGGCCCTCAGAGGTTCTCTTGCTGGGGCATCCCCAAGACATGAAAGCCGCCATCCACACGGATAATCTCGCCTGTGGTGCAGGCCCCTGCTTCGGAGGCCAGATAGACCGCCGTGCCGCCCACGGCCTCCAACGTCGCATTGGAGCCAAGCGGCGCGTTCTGGTCGGTGTGTTTGAAGGTCGCCCGTGCCCCGCCGATCGCCGCACCCGCAAGCGTCTTCATCGGGCCGGGGCTGATCGCATTGACGCGAATGCCCTCGCGGCCCAGATCGTTCGCCAGATAGCGCACCGTCGCCTCCAGAGCCGCCTTGGCCACGCCCATCACGTTGTAGTTCGGCGTGACCCGCGTAGAGCCCATATAGGTCAGCGTCAAAAGCGTGCCGCCATGCTCCGCCATCATCGGATGGGCGCGCCGCGCCACCTCGATGAAGGAATAGGCCGAAATATCCATCGAGGTCTTGAAGTTCTCACGGGAGGTGTTGAGGATCCGCCCGGTCAGCTCGGTCTTGTCAGAGTAGGCAATCGCATGAACCACAAAATCAAGCCTGCCCCAGCGCGCCTGAAGCGCCTCAAAGGCGGCGTCCAGCGAGGCATCATCGGTGACATCCACATCCACCATAAAGTCACTGCCCACAGACGCCGCCAATGGCTCAAGCCGCTTGCCAAAGGCTTCCCCCTGATAGGTAAAGGCCAGCTCCGCGCCCGCCTCCGCCATCGCGCGGGCAATGCCCCAAGCAATCGAACGCTCGTTCGCGACGCCCATAATCAGCCCGCGTTTCCCTGTCATCGCGCCCATCTGCGTTATCCCTTAAACTTTGACAAAATCATCGACCCGTTCGTGCCACCAAAGCCGAAAGAGTTGGTCATAACGCTGTCCAGCCCCGCATTGTCGACACGCGCGGTGGCAATCTCGCCTGCGCGAATGGCCGGATCGAGCGTTTCCACGTTGATGCTGGGAATGATAAAATCATGCTCAAGGCTCAAAAGACAATAAATCGCCTCCTGCGCGCCTGTCGCGCCCTGGCTGTGACCCGTCATCGACTTGGTCGAAGAGATCACCGGCTGTTTGATCCCCTCAAACACCGCGCGCACGGCTTCGACCTCGCCCACATCGCCCACAGGCGTTGAGGTGCCATGGGCGTTGATGTAATCCACCTGCCGCCCCTCGGGCAGCGTGGAGAGCGCGAGCTTCATTGCGCGCATCCCGCCCTCGCCTGACGGGGCGACCATATCGGCCCCATCCGAGGTTGCGCCATAGCCGGTCACTTCCGCATAAATCTTGGCGCCCCGCGCCTGCGCATGGCCCAGCTCCTCAAGCACAAGAATACCGCCCCCGCCACCAATGACAAAGCCGTCGCGGTTGGCATCAAAGGCACGGCTCGCGCGCTCGGGCGTGTCGTTATATTTGCTGCTCATCGCGCCCATCGCGTCAAACAGGCAAGACAGCGTCCAGTCCAGCTCCTCGCCACCGCCAGCAAACATGATGTCCTGCTTGCCCATCATGATCTGCTCGGCGGCGTTGCCGATGCAATGCAGACTTGTCGAACAGGCCGAGGTGATCGAATAGTTGATCCCCTTGATCTGATAGGCCGTGGAGAGGTTCGCGCTCACAGTCGAACACATGGTCTTGGGCACCGCAAA